>OMQP01000008.1:0-20071 GCA_900313285.1 uncultured Pseudomonadota bacterium | reverse complement strand
GTATATTCTGGCTCTGTAACAATTACTGGTGCTTGGGGTGCAAAAACTGTTGCTATTACATATGAAACATCTAAAGGTACAGCGCCAACCCAACCTGCTACTTGTACATATGGCGGGACATTGACATTGCCTGCTGCTCCGACAGGTGTATCAGGATATAAGTTCGCCGGTTGGACATTAAAATAGTGATGTCTGGTTGTAAAAAATACACCGCATATTTTGCGGTGTTTTTTTGTTATAAAAAAATATTAAAAAATAATGTAAAAATATGCATTTTTTTCTTTACACGCATGCGTCATTTTTTCTAAAATATACCTAAGGAAAGACGAGGATTTCTTGAAAAAAGAGCGGAATTCCGCACTATTTATACGTATTTTGCGTACAATGCTTTGTGCATTGTTGGTCTGTTTTGTCATAAATCCTGGCTTTGCTTATAATGAAAATGAAACAGTATCTTGTGATGTTGGGGTTTTGCAATCTGATGAATCTGCAACTTTTGAAGCCGTATGGTGCCAGGAATGTACCGAAAATGCATTAAAAACCACAACATGCGAATTGAATACGGAAAATGCTACATGTTCATATACTGGTGATTGTCGCCCAGGATACGAAAATCTGACAAATGCAGGTACTGCAAATTTAAGTTGTGATTTAATAACTTACCCTATTTCTTACTATTTGTATGACGGTGTCAACAACCCTTCTAATCCCTCGTCTTATACGGTTGAAGACACTGCTGAATCTGCGATTGTATTCTCAGATCCAACAAAAACAGGTCATACATTTAACGGGTGGTATAACAGTGCATCTGCTGCACAAAGCGGAGATCCTACTGCTGTTGTCACCCAAATCGACCGTGGATCAGTTGGTCCTGTATCAGTATATGCAAAATGGACTGCAAATTCATATGTTGTAAAATATGATTGCGCTAATCCAAATGGTGATATTTCATATTCACCATCTATAACATATGGAACATCTGCTGGGCAAGTACCACGCGTGTCTGCAAACTGTACATATGCTGGTTTTAACCCGAATGGCTGGTTGTGTAAACGAACAGATAATCAACAGGATGTTTCTGCACAATTCATAGAACAAGGCTATATTCAAACATGGAACATAGATTCAAATGTTGATTGTGTTGCGCAATGGACAGAAAACGAATACAGCATCGTATACAAAGAATATGTTGATGATATTGAAACAACTTTGACCGGTTTATCCCCAAGTAGTTATACCATAGCGCAATTGCCATTAAGCATAACTGCAACACCAAATACCAAGATTGGTTATGATTTCTTTGGCTGGTGTTCATCACGAACGAAAGAAAATTGCTCTAATCCTTTTGTAATAAATAATATGAATCCGCAACCGCAAACTATTGAATTATGGGCTGATTGGCGTTTGCATGATTATTCTATAACGTATGAATTAAACGGTGGCACAAACAATACATTAAATCCTGTAAAGTACACTATCAAAGACGATATTGCTTTTGCGGAACCAGAAAAAACAGGTTATAATTTTGTTGGCTGGTCATTTGTAAATTCTGCAGATAACATAGAAACCTTTACAGAAGGATGGTCCGCAGGCGACAAACACGAAGATATCGTATTATATGCAATCTGGAACGTACGAACATATCATATATATTATGATAATTTACAAGATGCACAATGGGCAACTGGTTCAATTCATCCTGAATCTTATTCAATTGAATCTGCTGATTTCACAATCAGTCAACCAGTTCGCACGGGCTATGAATTCAAGGGTTGGGAAATTACAACGGCACCAGATGCCTGGGGTGCTGGTTCATCACAAGATGGTGATTTGAATTTTACAATTGCTACGGGAACACATGGTGAAATTCATTTAGAGGCTGTTTGGGAACCAATAACATATAATATTGTCTATCATTATGTCGACGATGATCAGTGGGGGCCATACGATACACACCCAACAGAATATAATATTGAAGATGAAAATATTTATATATCTAATCCTGTAAAGAACGGCTATACGTTTAATGGTTGGTGCGAAGGTTCTGTCACATGTGCTGCGCCAATAACAGATTATATAATATCAACGGGAACATATGGAAACAAAGATTTGTATGCACAATGGGATGAAAATGAATACACAATAACGTATATGCTTAACGGTGGTACTTTTGGCGATGATACACCAAAAAACACATATAAAATCACTGAAACATTTACATTGTTAAATCCAACTAAACAGGGATATGATTTTATTGGTTGGTGTTTGAATTCGACAACATGTTTTTCACCAGAAAACCCATATGTTATTTCTGTTGGAACTACTGAAAATTTGGTCTTTTATGCACAATGGGATGCTGCAACGTATACTGTCAGTTATGCATGCGACAGGTATTCTGATCCTGTGTATGAAGACACGGGCGTGACATATAATAATCGCTATCGTTTTTCTGATAATATTAACTCGCGCTCTGGCGAAGCATTATGTGAAAAAACTGGTTTTGAATTTGATACATGGGCCTGTGAATATATTGATGAAAATCAAAGCACAATTTCTGTAGAACCTGTTGATACAGAACATTGGAATATACCGTATGATGTTCAATGTTATTCAACCTGGCAAGAAAACAGCTTTACGGTGACATTTAAACCAAATTCATCATATGTAGAAAACCCAGATTCAATGGCCACTATAACCTGTCCGTATGAAGCAGGATGTGTATTACCTAATAATCAATATATTTATTCTGGTTATGAATTTGCAGGATGGAAATCAGAAGATACAACCGATACGACACTGTATCCAAATGGCGGAACTATAAAACAGAAATTGACTGATGTTGTGTTGATAGCACAATGGTCTAATTCAAGAATATGGTGTAACGCGGGAACATATTTACCGCGAAATAGCTCTGAATGTGCGGTTTGTTTGCGTGGCTCATATTGTCCTGAATCTCGTTTCTGGGATTACAGTTCCAGCACAAATCAGGGAATACAATCATGTAAAACACTCATGTTGAACAACAGTGCTACATCTGAAGAAGGTTCTGATTCAACTGATGATTGTTATGTGTTGTGTGCTGCACAGCCAGGATATGTCTTAGACCCGGAACACAATAAAAAACATTATGGTGTCGAAGAAGAATGTATATCAAAAGCAACCATCATTTATAACGGTAACAATTCGTGCAACAGCCAACAACAGACATATTCTTATTCTGTTGGTGGTACTGTTAATTTGTGTGTACCTGACATTATAACTGGACGTACATTTATTGGTTGGACTGACAATAAAGGAAACAATTACGACATTGCGCTAAATCCACGCCTGGAGAATATATCTGTACAAGAATTATCGCCTACAAATGGATTTGTTGTGATGACACCAAACTGGGATATTGAAACACATACATTAACATATGATTGTGGTGTCAACGACAAAACAGTTGTTGTCGATGATTTGGAATATCTTCACGAAGAAACACTGATAGATTACGCAACATGTAATAATCCTGGTTATGTATTTGACGGTTGGTTGTGTGATAACAGATTTTATGATGCAGGCGAAACGTTCATTATGCCAAATGCAGATGCAAGTTGTATTGCCCAGGTTTCCCCTGCTTCATATACTGTTGAATTTAACGGTAACAATGCAACATCTGGTACACCAAGCATTCCAAGAGTCACATGTCAATACGATATGCCATGTCCACAGTTTGCATCAAAAGACACGCTGGTAAAGACAGGATATAATTTCAATGGATGGAATACTGATGCGAACGGAACAGGCACAACATATGCCTCTGGTTCAACACCGACAAATCTAACAACTGAAAATGATGCTGTTGTAACATTGTATGCAAAATGGACACCTGTAAATTATACTATTTCATATGTATTTCCTTCAGATGTAACGATTTCTGTTCAAAATCCAAGTTCTTACAATATAACAACGCCTACATTTACTCTGAATAATCCTGTTGTACAAGGGTATGGCTTCATTGGGTGGTGTGATAGTTTTGATCCTGATGACAGCAGTTGTTCAACAAACAGAAAGATTGAACGTGGTACAACTGGTAATTTGGTGTTCTATGCGCAAATAACAAAAGATGTATATCATATCAACTATCATTATATTAATGAAGATGGCGACATTATTCAATTGCCAGATTTGGAACCATCAACATATACAATAGCTCAAGGCGCTGTCTATCCAACAGAGGTTAACATACCCGAATATGAATTCGTTGCTTGGTACACAAGTCCAGAATTAAGATTCCGTACGCGTCAAACGGCTATTGGATCAACAGGTGATATAAACGTTTATGGAAAAGTAACAAAGTTGTCTTGTGGAATAAACGAATTTATACAAGATAATAAATGCGTACCTTGTGGCAACCATTCACACAGCGATGGTGGAACTGTAACTGAATGTGAGTGTGATTCTTATTATGTTAAAGAAAACGATTCTTGCGTTGCGAAACAGTATACAATAGATTATGTGTTAAATGGCGGAACGCCTGTTGAAAATCCACATGTTTATACTGTTGAAACAAACTATACTGTTTTGAACAACCCAACACATCCGACCGCAACATTCTTAGGATGGTATAAGAACGCAGATTTCTCTGGTGGCAGAATATCTTATATACCTGGTAATTTAAGAGAAAATTTAACTCTGTATGCAAAATGGCAACAGATATCCTGTGAAGAAAACTATTATATCAAAAATGGTCGTTGTGTGCCATGCAGTGATTATTCTCCACATTCTCATAGCAGTGGCGGAACTGCAACATATTGTGAATGTGATAACGGGTATGAAAAGTTATTTGATGTGTGTGTATTGAAAGAATACAATATAACATACGTGTTAAATGGTGGAAGAATGCCTGCCGGTGCTACAAACCCACAGACATATACTGTTGAAACACCGACAACAACATTAAAAGAACCTGTTAAGGATGGGAATTTGTTTGCTGGTTGGTATAACAATTATAATTTCTCTGGAAACAAGATTACAGAAATTCCGGGGAATTTAAATGGCAATTTAACTCTGTATGCAAAATGGCAGCAAGATTTGGGAATGGCGACAATAACATTTGATTGTGGAAATGGTAATGTATTTGAACGCTCTGAACACATAGGATTAACTGTCACACCTATAGATAACTCTCAATGTTTAATCACAGACGGTAAATTATCTGGCTGGAATTGTGCCGGCGCAACATACGCATTATCGGACGAAATTACCCTTCATAACGATATAGTATGTAATGCAATAGTGACAGATAAAGCAGAAGTATACAATATTATATACAAGGCTTTTGATGTGCATGACGATGAAATCGATTTAGGTAATTTGACACCTTCTACATACACAACCATTTCTGGTGCCGTATATCCTGAAACATTAAGTGTGTCCGGGTACGATTTTGGTGGTTGGTATACAGATAAAAATTTAAGATTCAGAACATACAGAACATCAACAAATTCAACTGGTACAATTACTGTTTATGCAAAACTTACACCAGCACCAATACATTGTGACGCAGGAACATATCTGCCAGCTGGTTCAACAACATGCGCGACATGTGAAGCAAATAAATATTGCACAGGCGGAACATTTACATATTCGACAACATTGTCTCAGGGCGAATCTGATTGTGTGGCACCATACATATATTCAAAACCTGGTACACAAAAAGCAGGATATTGTTACAAGGACTGTGAACCAAGAACAAATTATGTTGTTTCTGGTGTTATGTATCGTAATGGATTGTCTTCATGCGAATACAGCCCAATGACATACTATATAACATACGTATTAAACGGTGGAGAATTTGATGGTTCTGTTGTAAATCCACAACCTTATGACATAACGATGCCGAACATTACATCTTTGCCTGTTCCTACACATTCAAACAAGATGTTTGATGCGTGGCTTGATGAAAATGATGTAAGAACAACTATGATAAGAACAAAGTTCGGCAAAAACATAACTTTATACGCACAATGGAAAACAAGACCATGTGAAGAAAACTATTATATGGTTGGTGAATCATGTGTGGCCTGCCCTGACGGTTTGTATTCTGAAGGAGGTTATGCAACAAAATGCACGTGCAAACCAGGATATGAAGAACATACATCAACAACCCATGAAGTTTATCCTGCTGCTAATGTAAGAATAGATTCAAATACATCTTCTGGAAATACGTGGCATACAGATGTCAGACCAGGAACATGGATGCATAATTATGCTGACGGACGCAGCGATTGCAGAAACAGAAACGCATCACAAACAGGTGGTGTATGGAACGATGATAATGTGGTTGAACCAGGTTCATATTGTTGGTGTCAAATGACCGCACCATATGAAACAAAATACATATACTCTGGAAAACAAGATGGTTCAGGTTGTTCGAACAACTGTGCGTTTACATGTGGTGACCGTGCACGAACAAATCCTTCTGTAACAAAAGCTTTGTTTGAAAACGCCTATGCTGACGGTGGTGCTGATTATGAAATAACAACATGTGAAATTATCACATACAATATAACATATGAAGGGCTTGAAGGATCAACGCATACTAATCCATCAACATATACGGTTGAAGATGCAGGATTGCAATTTACTAATCCTTCAAACCGTGATGGGTATGTATTTACAGGTTGGACCAAAGATGGAATTGCATTCAATGAAATACCTCAGGGATTAACTGGCGATATCACATTAACTGCAAATTGGGACGCGTTATCTTGCGAGGCAAATGAATACCTAAACAACAACGTTTGTGTTCCATGCGAAGAACATTCTCATAGCGATGGTGGAACAGTGACATCTTGTGATTGCGATAATGGTTATGAAAAATCATCGAATGCGTGTGTCGTTTCACAATACACAATAGATTACGTATATAATGGTGGTGTTATGCCTGATGGAGTTATTAACCCTGTCTCATATAATATTGAAACACCTGTAATAACATTAAACAATCCAATCAAAGAACACTTTACGTTCCAAGGATGGTATAATAATGCTGAATTCGATGGCAACAGAATAAGTATCATAGACCCGTCACAATCAACCGGCAATTTAACACTTTATGCAAAATGGGAATTTGAATGTGAATCTGGTAAATGGATGCATATTGGTGAAAACAAAGTATGTCTATATACTGAACAGCAAACACATCCGTCTGTAGTTGTAGATATGAACGGAACACCATATTACATGATGTTAAGTACGGACAGCAATTTACCAATACATGATGGAACGACACAAAAATTCCACGTTGAATACAATGGTGGCACGTATAATGTACATGACGCGTCTGTTCAATAGTGTTTTTAATCGGTTTTCCGCATTTTTTATGGTCTAAAACTTGTTTTCTAAAAAATCTGCATTATATAGATAAAGTATCTTGACCCAGGGGCCTAAAATTGCTATAAAAATATGGAATAATTAAGAGTTTCTGGATAATCGATTATCTTGAAAGAACGGTAAGGAAATAAAATGAAAAATGTGTTAAAAATGTTGTTGGGATCTGCCAATGATAGAATTGTTAAATCATACGAAAAAACAGTTGCTGTTATCAATAAATTAGAACCAAAATATGCAGCATTATCTGATGAAGAAATACATAATTTAACCAATGTTTTTCGCGAAAGATTAAAAAATGGCGAAAAAGAAAAAGATTTATTACCTGATGTCTTTGCGGCTGTCCGCGAAGCAGCAAAACGTTCAATCGGTCTGCGCCATTTTGATGTGCAATTGATTGGCGGTATGGTATTAAACAATGGTCAAATTTCTGAAATGAAAACTGGTGAAGGAAAAACACTGGTTGCAACATTAGCTTTGTATTTAAAAGCTTTACATGGCAAAGGGGCGCATTTAATTACCGTTAATGATTATTTGGCATCACGTGATGCTGGTTGGATGGGTCAGGTTTACAGATTTTTAGGTATGACTATCGGTGTTGTTCAACATGATATGTCTGATGAAGACAGACGCGCGGCATATAATTGTGATATCACATATGTGACTAATTCTGAACTGGGTTTCGATTATTTGCGCGACAACATGAAATTCACAAAGGAACAACAGGTTTTACGTCCATTCTTTTTTGCTATTGTCGACGAAGTAGACAGTATTTTAATCGACGAAGCCCGTACTCCGTTGATTATATCTGGTCCTTCAGAAGACACCAGTGAATTGTACAACAAAGTTGATTCTGTGGTTGCTCAACTGGTTCCAGAAGATTACAAAATAGATGAAAAAGACAGACATGTTACATTAACAGAATCTGGTATAGATCATGCAACTAATTTACTGAAACAAGCAGATATTTTAATTGGTGATAATTTATATGCGTCTGAAAATGCTGTCGTTGTTATGCATGTTCAACAATCTTTGTTGGCGCATCATTTATATGAAAAAAATGTAAATTATGTTGTTCGCAACGGTGAAGTTTTAATTGTTGATGAATTTACAGGACGTGTAATGTCTGGTCGTCGTTTTGGCAAAGGATTACACCAGGCAATAGAAGCAAAAGAACATGTAGAGGTTCAACCTGAAAATCAAACTGTATCAAGTATCTCTTATCAAAACCTGTTCAGAATGTATCCTGTATTGGCAGGTATGACCGGAACCGCCATGACAGAGGCAGCAGAATTCGAAGAAATATATAATTTACGCGTTGTTGCTATTCCAACAAACAAACCTGTGGCACGTGTTGATCATCATGATGAAATATATCGCAATAAAACAGAAAAATACGATGCGATTATTAAACAAATTGCCGAATGTATGGAACGCAAACAACCTGTGCTGGTTGGAACAGTATCTATTGAAAAATCAGAAGAATTAGCAAAAATAGTTCAAGAAAAATTAGGTATCAAACCAGCAGTATTAAACGCGAAACACCATGAATCAGAAGCAAAAATTGTGTCCCAAGCAGGAGCACCAGGCGCTGTCACAATTGCAACAAACATGGCTGGACGCGGAACAGATATTAAATTGGGTGGTAATGCCGAAGATTTAATCGCTGAATTGGATGAAACAGAACCTGATTTTGAAAACAAAAAGCAAGAAATAATTAAAACAATAGAAGCAAACAAACAAATTGTCCTGGACGCTGGTGGACTTTATGTAATTGGAACAGAACGTCATGAATCGCGTCGTATTGATAATCAGTTGCGCGGGCGTTCCGGACGTCAGGGGGATCCAGGTGATTCTAAATTCTTTTTAGCATTAGATGATGATTTAATGCGTATATTTGGTGCTGCAAGATTGGAAAACATGTTAACAACATTAGGGCTTAAACCTGGTGAAGCTATTACACACCCATGGATAACAAAAGCATTAGAAAAAGCACAAAAACGTGTTGAAGCCCGTTATTTTGAAGCGCGTAAGGAATTGCTTAAATATGATAATGTTATGAACGATCAAAGAACAGTTGTCTACAAGCAACGTAATGATTTAATGTCTTCAGATGATTTAACATCTTTTGCTACAGAACTCATTGGGGACGTTGTTGAAATTATATGTGAAAAAAATATTCCTGAAAAAGCGCATCCTATGGACTGGAACACATCTGGTATTCATGATGATATGATGCGTATATTTGCATTAGATATCACAGATATCGACAAATGGAAAAGCGATGAACAAATTTCTGAACGAAATGCGTATGACACACTGTTTAATTTGGCAATGCATCGTTATAACCAACAATGTGAAAAATATGGTCCAGAATTAATGCAAATGGCTCAAAAACAAATGATGTTGGGTGCTTTAGATGCCGTTTGGAAACGTCATTTACAACAAATGGATTATTTACAAGGAGCAATTGGTTTGCGTGGTTATGCACAAAAGAATCCTCTGTATGAATATAAAAATGAAGCACTTGAATTGTTTAAGAATACAATTCAAAACTTTAAAACAATGTCGGTTGCGTATATATGTCGCATGGAATTAACTCGTGAAGATGTTGATGCTACTGCGCAACAACAGGCACAGCACGATTCCGAATTAAATCAAAATGCTTCTGAAAACAACATGGCAAATATGAACATATCGCGCAACGCATTATGTCCATGTGGCTCTGGATTAAAATATAAACATTGTCACGGTAAATTACACTAGAAACAGCGTAAAAAGATAAAGGTTTGTTATGCCGGATTTTGTGCATCTTCGTGTCCATTCAAAAATATCTGTCGGGGCCAGCACCCTGTCTGTTGCCAGCAACAAAAAATTAGGTATATTAAAAGGAATTCCTGAATTATGTGCTGATAATCATATGTTTGCATGTGCTTTGACAGATACGAACATGATGTCTGGATGTGCAGAATTTTCAGATGTTATGCCTTCAAATAAATTACAGCCAATCATTGGTGTTGAAATATCTTTAAATCATCATAATGCCGATCCAAAAATATTAAGACAGTCATCTTTATCAAAAATCGTATTGTTAGCAAAACATCACGAAGGATATTTAAACCTGTGTGAACTTAGTCGTATTATGTACATGCGTCAGGAAAATCACCATCTTGGACCGTATATTACGATGGCAGAATTAAAAGCGCACAAAGATGATTTAATTTGTTTGTCTGGTGCACATACCGGCGCAATAGGCATGGCAATATTAAACAACCAAAACAATACAGCATTCAATCTTGCACAACAATTTTTAGATATTTTTGGCAACAATTTTTACATAGAAATTCAAAGGCACGGTTTAGAATCTGAAATAAAAACAGAACCTGTGTTTTTGCAAATTGCACGTGATTTAAATATACCTATTGTTGCAACAAATGATGTTTGTTTTGCGGAAAAGTCTGATTATGAAGCGATGGATGCTTTAAGTTGCGTATTAGGTCAAACAAAAGTTATAGATCCAGACAGACCGCGTAAATCATCTGAACAATATTTTAAATCAAGTGATGAAATGGCAGAATTGTTTTCTGATTTACCTGAAGCAATAGAAAACACAGTTAATATTGCAAAGCGTTGTGCATTTTTTGTTAATGTTCATGAAAAACCATTACTGCCACGTTTTGGAGACAATCTCGAAGCAGAATGTCAAATGTTGCGTGACGCAACAATAAACGGATTAAAAGCCAGAATCAAAGAGCATAATATTACAGATGAAACCCCCTATTTTGAACAGGCCGAATATGAATTAGGTGTTATTATTGGTATGGGATTCCCTGGATATTTCTTAATTGTTGCTGATTATATTAACTGGTGCAGAAACAATGATATTTTAACGGGTCCAGGTCGTGGTTCTGGTGCTGGTTCTATTGTAGCATGGGCGTTGGGAATAACACATGTTGATCCATTAAAATACGGTTTATTGTTTGAAAGATTTTTAAATCCGGACCGTATTTCTATGCCGGATTTTGACGTTGATTTTGAACCAACTGGTATCGAACGCGTATTAGATTATGTTGGCGAAAAATATGGACGAGATTCTGTATGTCGAATAATTACATTTGGCAGTTTACAGGCACGCGGTGCAATTCGTGATATTGGTCGTGTTTATGGTATGCCTTATTCTAAATCGGACAGATTGTCTAAATTGATACCAGCCGAGGCAAAAACTTTAAAAGAAGCAGTTGAATCATCACATGAAATTCAAGAAATTCTTGAAAATGATACAGATATGAAAAAAGTTGTTTCTATAGCAGAAGCACTTGAAGGTTCTATACGTAACCTTGGACAACATGCTTGTGGTGTTGTTATTGGCGACAGGCCTACAACAAAAATAGCTCCTGTGTATCGCGATCCAGCAAATGCATTACCATCGTGTCAATTTGACGGTCATTATTTGGAAAACGCAGGGTTAATTAAATTTGACTTTTTAGGTTTGGAAACATTGGTTGTATTAAAATATGCAACTAAACTTATTCAAAAAACACAGGGTATAAATATTGATTTAGACCAGATTCCAACAGATGATGATAAAACAATGAAACTGTGGCAATCTGGTTTAACTGAAGGTATATTCCAATTTGATGCTACGTTTGTTCAACAGACACTTAAAAAAATGCATCCAACAAGCTTTTTAGAAATATCTGCGCTTAATGCTTTAAACCGCCCGGGGCCTATTGCATTTATTCCACAATTTATTGCACGTATGCATGGTGAAGAACCAATTGAATATGTCCATCCGCGTGCAGAACCAATATTAAAAGAAAGTTATGGTATTATTGTTTATCAAGAACAGGTTATGCAATTAACACGTGCTTTGGCCGGATTTACGCGTGGGGAATCTGATACAGTGCGTAAAGCGATGGGTAAAAAGAAAATAGAACTGTTGGCAAAACTTGAGATTAAATTCTTGGAAGGTTGCAAAAACGAAGGCACACTGGACGAAGAAACAGCAAAAGATTTATGGGAAAAATTTAAAGAATTTGCAAAATACGCATTTAATAAATCTCATGCTATCGCCTATTCTATCGTTGCAAACCAATGTGCATATCTAAAGGCTCATTTCCCAGCTGAATTTCTAGCAGCATCTATGTCAAGTAACATGAATGATACAGATCAACTGGCAATATTTGTAGACGATGCAAAAACTAATTTTAATATTCCTATCGTTGCGCCAGATATCAACGAAAGCGAATCTACATTTACAGTTAAGGACGGAAAAATAATTTATGCACTGGCAGCTATCAAAGGTGTTGGGACTGTTGCCACAGACGCGATTGTTGCTGAACGCGAAGCACATGGAAAATTTAAAAATCTGACTGATTTTGCGAAACGTTGTGCACCTATTATGAACAAACGTATTCTTGAAGCATTTGCAAAAGTTGGTGTGTTAGATTCATTAGAAAAAAATCGTGCTTTGATATTTATGAATGCTGATGCAATATTAGCATATGCATCTAAATCGCGTGAGACAGCAAATTCGTTATCTTTGTTTGCAAACACAACCGAAGACGACGTCAGCGAAGACAGATTGTTAAAAGACCTGCCAAAAACAAAAACATGGACATTTGCACAAAAACTTGAAAACGAATTATCTGCACTTGGTTTTTATATTTCTGCACATCCATTGGATCAGTACAAACATTTGATTACATCTGCAAAATTAACAACCAGCCAAACTCTGCAAGATCTTGGCGACAGAAAATCGGTACAAATAGCAGCTAATGTTAATTCTTTTTCACGACGCAAAACAAAAACAGGTAAAGATATGCTAACAATAAACGCTTCTGATAGTTTTGGCAACATTGAATGTGTTGCCTTTGGTGAAGCATCCATTGATTTATCTCAAATACTAGCAAATGAAACAGAAGTCGTTATTTCTGGCAAAACATCTGTTCGTGATGATCGTGTTTCTATATTTATGGACTCAATCATACCATTAAACAAATGGGTCGCAAAAATCGCAAAAACTTTAACTATAGATATTCACGACAAATCTGTTTTGAATGATGTAAAAAAAGCTTTGTCCGCATTGCGCCCTGGTAATACTAAAATTGTTTTGAATTTATATTCAACTGATAAAAACGTATCATTAGTATTAAAGAACACGGTTGAATTAGGCGCAACAACAGCAAAAGATTTAACAGCCCTTGGCACAAAGGTTACTATAGAATAATGAAACATATACCGGTTCTTTTGGATGCTGTATTAAAAACATTAGGCGATATAAAAAATCGTACAATTGTTGATTGTACGTTTGGTGCGGGTGGATATTCACGCGCATTTCTAGAAAATGGCGCAAAGGTTATTGCTTTTGATCGTGATATAAATGTTGTAGATGATGCAAAAAAATTAAAACAAGAATATGGTGATAATTTTCTTTTTATAAATTCTGCTTTCTCAGGTATAAGCGAATTAAATTCAAATGATTTTGATGATGTTGTTTTTGATTTGGGAATATCATCAATGCAAATAGATAATGCTGAACGCGGATTTTCTTTTCGGTTTGATGCGCCACTTGATATGCGCATGGATACACGATCAGAAATAACCGCCCAAAGATTGATACAAAACATTACTGAAAACGATTTAGCAGACATATTGTATGAATATGGGGACATAAAATCATCACATAAATTGGCACATATTCTAAAAGAACATTGTCCAACAACTACTTTTGAATTGCGTGATTTAATTAAAAATCCAAAAGATGTTGCGCCTGTGTTTCAGGCATTACGTATAGCAGTTAATGATGAAATGGGACAAATTAAAGCTGCTTTGGATGCTGTGCATAATATGTTACGTCCGGGCGGTCGTTGTGTTTGTGTCACCTTTCATTCTCTTGAAGACAGGATTGTTAAAAATACTTTTCGCAAATGGACACAAACTGAAGGGGATCCGCGCCTGCCAAAATTGAGTGATGCAGAATATGAATCTTTAAAAACATTTACCCCATCAGATTCAGAATTAAATCAAAACCCGCGTTCTCGTTCGGCGCACATGCGTGCCGTACAAAAACTTTAAATATACAGTTGACCTGAATATGAGTTTTTTGTTAAAATATCGAAAGGAAAAAGGAAGAAAGATGAAAAAATTATTAGCCGTATTATGTGGAACACTTGCAACATCTAATGTTTTTGCAAATCCTGCATGTGCTGTTTGCACGGTTGCGATTGGTGCAACACTTACAATATCACGAAAATTGGGAGTATGTGATAATGCTGTTGCTGTGTGGTTGGGTGCTTTTTTGGTAATTTTAGGTTATTGGGCGATTAAATGGTTTGATAAAAAGAATTGGCATTTCTTTGGTCGTGACATAATTTTAATGTTGATATCTTTTTCTATGATTGGTGCATTGTATATTCGCCATTTAACATATCAACCATGCTTTTGGATAATAGATGCTTTCTTGTTCTGGGCAATAATTGGTGCCATAGTTTATATTGTTTCTCAGAAACTGTATGAATATATGAAACGTCATAATAACAATCATGCGCATTTCCCTTTTGAAAAAGTTGTTTTGGCATTAGTTATGTTGTTTGTGACAAGTTGGCTGGTTTCAAAATTCGCGTTATAATGAAAAAGGAATATAAAGATGAAAAAAACAAATAAAAAATTATCTATGGAAGAAATGATTCAAAAATTAGATGAAGCAAAAAAAGCTAACCCTCTTGATTTGTCTTCCGACCAGGATTTATCTATTGCTTTGATGAATTTAGTATCATTAGAAGAACACTTTTTCTTTAGTGGCGCAAAAACTGGTAAAGTAGGATTTTACGATTTGATTAACACTGTTCGTTCCATGCGCAAAGAATTAATGGAACGCATAGTTAAAAAATCAAGCGGCGACGATGGTGAAGTATGGTGTATTTCAAAACATTTGTTGGCTGCATCTATGCGCATATATGAAGTTGGCACAAAAGCAATTGGCGCAGGAAAAAAGAAAGAAGCATATGAAATGTTTGAAAAAGCATATGATTTATATTCTTTGTTCTGGGGTTTAAACATGCATTTAATCGATTTGGGCGGTGTTCATGAATCTGTACCAGCTTTTTATGATGGCGCAACAGAAGCATGTACCGCAACAAAAGAATCAAAAAAAACACCCAAAGCGGAAAAAACAGAAAAAGTGTCTGGTGTAAAAAGATTGGGACAATGGGTAAAAAACGCAGTTAACTGTTGCATTGAATAAACTCTTGCATTAAAACAGTAAAAAATGATAAAATGAATAAAAAGAGAGAATAAAAAAGTGGCGGGTTTTATCAAAAATATTTTAAAAACATCTGTGCTGGCATTAATTATACCGACTGTGGCGTTTGCTATACAGCAACAAAATCCACGCAGTAATTCAGTTCGTGAAAATGTTCGTTCAATAGATAATGATTCTAACGCTTCTATCCGTCGTTCTGCAACATCTGTTATTGCACGCACAGCCGCAGTAAATTCTCGTAAACAGCGTACCGTTGTAACAGCGCGTCCGGCTTCGGCAAGAACCGCCTCTGTGCGTTCTGTGCGCCCTGTCTTGAACAATTCAGCAAAATCACGCACTGCATCTAAACCAGCGCTGGCACGTTCTGGTACATCTGGTGTGTTAAAGAAATCTGGTGCAAATTTATCTCGCGCAGGCACAGCACGTGCAACAGCCGTATTCAATGATATTACTAAAATCGGTGGTGGATATTCTGGATGTCGTGATGCATATGCAACATGTATGGATCAGTTCTGTGCAAATGCTAATGAAACATACAGAAGATGTTTTTGCAGTGACAGATTCACTGGCTTTCGTGAAACGTCTGATAAATTAGATCAAGCATTACAAATGTTGGCTGAATTTCAGGATAACAACTTAAATGCAGTGGATAAAACTGCTGCAGAAGTTAATGCAATGTATTCTGCCAGTGCTGGTGAAGAAGCTATTAAAAAAGATACCAGTGCATCTCAAAAATTATTAAACAGTATTGGTGATGTTTTGTCTGGCAAAACGGCCCAAAAACAAACCTTGTCATTAGGCGTTCTTGATTTGTCTGGTTTTGGTTCTGGCAGCGATGATATATTTGGCGCTTCGTCATCGTCGTTCTTTGGCGATTCTACAACGAACATGGCTGATTTAGAAGGAAAGGCATTATATGACAATGCAATGAATCAGTGTTCTGAAATCACAAAAGATTCTTGTGGCAGTGACGCTATGTTCAATTTGGCTAAATCCGCCTATTCTATTATGATTACTCAAGATTGTAATATATATGAAAAGAACATAAACGCAAAAAAATCATCGGTCGAAGAAACAGTTAGAACGGCTGAAAAATATCTTCGTGATGCCAGATTAGAAGAATATCGTGCACATAATTCCCAAGATGTTAACGAATGTTTATCAAAGGTTGAAGAAGCAATAAAGAAACCGACAGCTTGTGGTGAAAACTATGAAAAATGCATGGACTATACAGGGCTTTATGTAAATTCTACAACTGGTGAACCTATATTTTCCCAGGCATTGTTTAAATTGAATTCCATAATTGTTCTAGATGGTACCGCCGATGTTTTAAAAGCAAATCCTGAATTCAATAAAAATCTTGAATCAAAAAAGATGTTTGTGGAAACCGCATTAGACACATGCCGTGATAAAGCAGATATTGTATGGGAAGAATTTAAACGCACTGCTTTGATTAAAATATCCCAGGCGCAAGATGACATGATTCAAAAAGTAAAAGATTCTTGTGTGACAACAATCAAAGAATGTTATGATACACAAAGTGGCGCATTGAAAGGATTAGATACAACTAAAATGCAAAGCACAGATGCAATTGCAGCAGTAACTGCACGTGGAATGTGTTACGAACGTGTTCAGGCATGCGCTGCATTATACGGTGATCCTAACGGTTGTAAATATGACGACAAAACAAAAAAATTAACTGCTGTAGAAGGCAAAAAATGCGGCTTACAATCCCTGTTAACTTTCGTTGATACTGTTGATTCTGTAAAAGTTGCAGAAGGATGTGAAGCCGCCTTGACAAAATATGCTCATGAATTATGCGATGAAGATATTGGCACAGAAGACGCTATTAAATATGGCAAATGCAAAACCATGCCAAAAGAACAGTTGCGCGCTGCAATGGATATGCGTATGGATACGTTCTGTGCACAAGATTTGGTCCTGAATGATGATTCTAATACCCTGCAGGATCAAAATGCATTTAATACGAATATTATGAATCAAATCATCAAAGATATTTATGACGAATTAGGCATTCAATTCACTGCTGGATGTGAACACGATAAAGATTTTACTGGCACATGGGTCAGCGGGGAAGAATTATCAAATCCAAATCCTGCGATATTAGTCCAAGAATTTTATGAAAAATATTATGGAACAAAAATTACCACTGTTGCCCAAATAGAAAAATTAAATTTGAAAGAAATTGGGTGGTGTGTAAACGGTTCTGCCAGTGATCAGTGTGATAGATTAGGATCAGATTACGCAACATTTAACACAGCTACTGCAGAATGTGAATTAAAAGAGGCATGGTTTGAAAACAGATGTACTGAATTCTTAAATGGTGTATGGGATGGTAAAACATGTCACGTAGAGAATTTTATTGAAAATTCTGTTTCAAGTGAAAGCGGTATCGCTGATGACAGTCAGGAAACAGCAACATCGTCAACCGGGACTGATGACAGTCAGAAAACGGCAACATCGTCAACCGGCACTTCGTCTGGTTTTGGTGTTTTACCTTTTCATGGAGTTAATCCCTCTATACTAAATCAATTGAACCCAAAAGGGAATTTATTTAACGGACAAACAAATAAATTATTACAACAGACTCAAAAAAAATTTAATGCGATAAAATAATAACATATAAAAAATAGATACATGCTTATTAAAACAAAAAACGCCAATTTGGCGTTTTTTTACAAACCTTTTTAACTTGTTTTGTTTAAGATTTCTTTTTATTATCTTCACCGTTCAGTGTTTTCAACATTTGCATAACCATTTCACGTTGTGAATCAGATGGCAAATTCCAATAAAGATTTATCAACTGTAAAGATTCATTTTTAGATAAAGGATCATTTTCTTTTGCTTCAGAAACACGCATCGAACGAATTGCTTTGGTTTCTGGCGGAAAATTGCCAGGTAATCCCGAAAAGAAAAAAGCAACAGATGTTTCAAGTGCCTGACTTAAATCAAACAAACGTGCTGCAGGAATACGGTTGCCTGCTGTTTCATATTTTTGAATTTGTTGAAAACTGACACCGCATTTATTAGCCAAATCAGTTTGTGACATTCCCAACATAATACGACGCAATTGCAAGCGTTTTGCAATATGGTGATCTACTTCATTTATAAGCCCTGCTTTGCGTACCATGTTCAATGTCCTCTGCCTTTGTGAAGAATTTCCTTGCTAAATACATATATACAATGTTTCTTTTTGTTTTGCAATCAAAAAACATATATGATACCATTCTGTCAGAAAGGATTTTATAAAATGAAACCAGTTGTTTTATGTATTTTAGATGGCGTCGGTATAAATAAAAACATTTCGCATAATGCTGTTGCGTTGGCAAAAATGCCATTTTTTGATAAATTATTAAAGGAATACACACATTCACAATTAAACGCATCTGGTAACGCGGTTGGATTGCCAGATGGCATTATGGGGAACAGTGAAGTTGGGCATATAACAATAGGTTCAGGACGAATTGTAAATCAATTTTTACGTCGGTTCGAAATAGAAGATTTAGACAACAACAAACAATTAAACAATTTTATCAAATCTGTCCAAAACGATGGTGGAATTGTTCATGTTTCTGGTCTGATGTCAGATGGACGCGTTCATGCGAATATTGTTGATATTATAAAAACTGTCAAACATATTATTAAACATAACCTGCGTGTGTGCATTCATTTTATTGCCGATGGTCGCGATACTCCACCACAATCAGCACAAAAATATATAGATTTAATCAAAACCGAATTGACAGTTGAAATTGAAAACGACACGGTATTTTTTGGCACTTTGTCTGGGCGTTATTGGACGATGGACAGAAATAATAATTTAGACAGAACAGAACTGGCATTTGATGCAATTGCTGATGCTGAAGCAGAATATCATGCACAAACAATAGATATCGCATTGGCCAATGCCTATGCTCGTGGTGAAACAGACGAATTTATAAAACCAACCGTTATAACACCAACTAAATTAACAACACGTGATGGTTTTTTGTTCTGTAATTATCGCAGCGATCGTGCACGTCAAATTATGCGCAAAGTTGTTGAAAATGGTTGCCATATATTATGCTTTTCACAATACGGCGAAGGACTTGATGAAATTTGCCCTGCACTTTTACCAGATATAAAAACGACAAATACATTGGGTGATATTTTGGCGACAAACGGAAAATCTCAATTACGTATTGCAGAAACCGAAAAATATAATCATGTAACATACTTTATGGATGCAGAACGCAATATAGATTACAAAAACGAAGAAAAAGTTTTAATACCATCACCAGACGTCGCAACATTTGATATGAAACCCGAAATGTCTGCAAATGAAATAACGGATGCATTATTGCCACGCCTTTCAAAATTTGACGTTGTGTTATTAAATTTTGCAAATGGTGATATGGTTGGTCATACTGG
>OMQP01000026.1 GCA_900313285.1 uncultured Pseudomonadota bacterium | reverse complement strand
TAAATGTTGCAAATGCTATTTTTATATTTTATGATTTTTATTATAATGAAAAAAGGAGAGCATTCATGAAACAATCACGTACTGCATTAAAAGAATTAACTGCCGCATATCGCGCAGTGTTGCGTCATGGTATTTTGTGCAACGCAATCGCATTGGGTTTAATGGCTGTGTCCACACCTGCAATGGCTGGTGCACCGAATACAGACGGTTATGCGTTTGTTTTTGGTGATATAACAATTCCATCAGGACGCTCAATAGAAACAATGGCTTTTGGTGGGCGCAGAATGAGTGCACCAGAACACATGAATGACGGTAAATACAGAAATGACTTTCCTAACTATAGTATGCTTGGTCAATCTTTAATAGTCGGAGACAACAATGCAGAAGATCCTTTGTATGTTGGACCTGTGAATTTGACTTTGCGTCAATTGACAAATGAACAGTTCAGATATAATTATCAGGCTGGTGCTGATGGAGAAACGGATATTGATTTAGCTTTGGCACCAACAGAATTGGTAACACCATTGGAAAGAATAGGTTGGAATGATACTGCTGCTGCAACTAAGGTAGCTGCGGTTATTGGTGAAAGTAATGCGAATTATACGGCGCCTGGTGTGGTGATGTTTTCACATAAAGACAATGATGCAACAAATGATGGGCTGCTTTCTTTAACAAAAACAAATGCGGTAATTGACGGTGCGATGGTAACTGCAGACAGAATTTCTGTACTGAACAGTTCTGTGACATTTGCTAAACAAGATACCGCTTTATTAAATACATCAAGTAGTTTCTATTCGATTGTTGGAAGTGATGGAGAAGGCGCATATGATGGAATAAGATCTGATGGTGTGACAACATTAAATGCGGACACAATTGATGTTGTGGGGTCTGAATTAGAAGTTAAACCTGGCGCAGTATTGTCGTTTAACCCAACAAATCCAAATGGATCAGTTACAATTCATGATGTAACATCTGGGTATGGTGCGTTGACTGTTAATGGTGGTGGTTCTATTTTTGCTGCAGGCGAATCGTTGGTGTTTGATAATAATAAATCCACATCTCATGGTGCAGGATTGTATTACAAAGATCAATCATATGCTTCTGGTACAGGCACAGATAAAGTTTTATTGGCTTCAAAGAATATCACATTCAGTAATAATGAAGTTGTAGCGACAGCTACCAGTGGCAGTGGTGCAGGTGTTTTTGCTACAGGTGGAAAAGTTTCTATACTGGGTGAAAATAATACATTTATTGGTAACAAAATGAACGCGGCAGAGATTGCAAGTGAAAGATTGTATAAAACTGGTGGTGGTGCAATCGCAAACCAATCTTATGATAAAGAAGCAAATCCTAATAAAGGTGCGGCTATAGATGTAGATATGGTTATTGGTAAAGAAGACGGTTCAAGTGTGAACGTATTTGAATCAAATACTTCAAAAACCAATGGTGGTGCGATTATGAATCGTGCTGAAAAAACCGATGGCAATGCAACATTAACAATCAATGGTGTAACAACGTTTGAAAACAACCATGCTGACATTCATGGTGGTGCAATTTACAATCTTGCACGTAATGGAAAATTAGCAGAAATAAATATGACAAATGGTACATATGAATTTATTGGTAATACAGCTGGTGTCAATGGTGGTGCAATCTATAATTCTGGTGAATTGACAATTATTAATTCAACATTCAGAAAAAATACAGCAACTGGTAATTCTGGTGCGATCGCACAAGATAGTACATCAAGCAAATTGACATTGAATAATGTTGATTTTGTTGAAAACAGTTCTGATTGGGGTGGTGCAATTGTTGCCCGTGGAATTGTTTATATTACTGGTGGTTCATTTACTGGTAATTCGTCAAACGATGGTGGTGGTGCTATATATTTGGCGACATTGAAAAACAAGGGACATAAATTATCAATAGATGGAACAACATTTACAGGAAATCATACTGCCGGTATTGGTTCTGATGGTGGTGGTGCCATAGGTTCGTTCTCTGATTTAGTATTAAAGAACGCAATATTTACAGGTAATTATGTAGAAGGCAGCACAAATGGTGGTGGTGCCATTATGATGGGATCTGTTTCTACAAATGATGTATCCAATACAACATTTACAAGTAACACGTCCACTACAAATGGTGGGGCCATAACAACACGTTGGAACCAGGGCGACAATACTAATTCTGGTTCTCAGGTTGATGGTACAATTGATATTGTAGGTTCAACATTTACAGAAAATATTGCCCTTATGAAGGGTGGAGCATTTTATAACACCTTTTACAATGACAAGGCAAACAATGGTTATGTAACTGTTGATAGCTCTACATTCAATCGAAACCAAGCTGCCAATGGTGGTGCAATTTATAACGAAACCGTTGGAAATACAGATCCACACGTTGGTGTCATGAAAATTACTGATGGTACATTTACTGGTAATATTGCAACAACAAATGGTGGTGCAATCTATAATGCTGGTGAATTGTATTTGGCTGGTAATAACAGCTTCTCTGGAAATACAGCGGCAACAAATGGTGGTGCTATATACAATGAAGGTGATTTGTATTTGGCCGGCAATAACAATTTCACTGGAAATACTGCGGCAGGCAAAGCAAACGATATCTACAATTTTGGTGCTTTGTATGTTGAAGGTACTACAACTTTGAATGGTGGTACTACGGGTTCTGGTACTTTGGTAGTGAAAGATGGTGCAACATTGAATTTGGGCACCGCATCTATCACCCAGGGTCAAATTGATTTACAAAACGGTGGTACTATAAATGCAACTTTGGATAAAGATGCAACATCGCCATTGTTCAATGCCACATATTATACTGGTCAAGGTACTTTGAAACTTGCCATGGCAGAAATCGGAACATACCATGTATTTGGTGGCGAATCGTTTGATATAGTATCAGATATGCCTTGGACAATCACTAATTCGGACAGAGGTGTAGCATTTGCTAACAGCGCAGTTTACAATTTGGCTTGGACCAAAGGTGATGTAACTGCGGAAAAGAAATCTGTTGAAGAAATCGCATCTGGCAGTGATATAGCAGTTGAATCTGCAGCAGTTGTTTCCAATATTATAGATTCTGCTTCAAATTCTTCATCAAAACAGATGAAAGATTTGTCTTTGAAAATGCAAGAAAAATTGGCAGAAGGTACACCAGAAGCTAAAGCAGAAGTTGAACATGCTGCCGCAGCAATACATCCTGAAAAAGAATCGGTTGTACAATCTGTTTCGTCATCTGTTCAAAATACTGTGACTAATTTGGCATCTGCACGTATGTCATCGCCAATGGTTGGCCGCAGTGCAGGGGATATTCAATTAACATCTGGTGGTGTTTGGGCCCAGGGAATATTCAACAAATCAAAACAAAACAATGCGTTTAACGGATATACACGTGGAATCGCAGTTGGATTAGATGGAACATTTAACAAAGATTGGACAATTGGTGCTGGGTATTCATATGCACATTCTGATATATCAGGTTCGGCACGTGATACAGAAATTGATTCATCAACAGTATTTGTTTATGGACAATATAAACCAGAACAATGGTATTTAAATGCTGTTGCAAGTTATACTATGTCTGATTATTCAGAATCAGGTATGGCAATGGGCACGCATGTCATATCAGATTATGATGTTAATGCGTATGGTTTATCACTTGCAACTGGTTATGATTTCACATCTGGTGTAACCCCAGAATTAGGATTACGTTATTTGCATGTTAATGCAAATGATTATGTGAATTCAATGGGTGTCAAGACCAGTTTGAAAGACAACGATTTCATGACAGCTGTTCTTGGAACAAAATATGCATTTAATGTTGTTGCAGATAAATATACAACATTTGTTCCACAATTGAACGTTGCTGTGAAATATGATTTGTTATCTGACGAACATGTAGCAAATGTGACAATGCCAGGGATAGATACTTATTCGCTTGAAGAAAAACGTTTGTCTCGTTTCGGTGGTGAATTTGGTGTTGGCTTAGGCATTAGACATAAAAATATTGACTTTTCGGTCAACTATGATATAGATGTTCGTAATGACTATACCTCGCAAACAGGTATGTTAAAATTCAGATGTAATTTCTAATAGGTTTTCCTTCCTTCCGAAAATATCTGGATTAACAAACGGTCGCTTTTAGCGACCGTTTTGTTTTTGTATAGTTTTTATTTGTTACGATTATTCTTTTTGTATTCTGTCGCGTGGATACCGCGGGGAATTTCTGGTAAATTAAATTCATTATCCATTTCACGCAATTGTGTAACCATAATTTCTTCTATTTCTGCGCGTTTTTTTTCAAAATCTTCGCCCTTTAATTTTGAATCTATATAAATAGGTTCACCAATTCGGCATGATATAGTCCCAAACATTTTTGGTACCATGAATTTATCCCATCTGTCCATGTATATTGGACGCGAACAAGAAAAACAACATGGAACAATAGGTGCTCCGGTCATACGAGCAAAATACAACGCCCCATCTTGAACGTGCATAGATGGACCGGATGGTCCGTCAACAGGAACGCACATAGACATATTTGTTTCGCGCATAACACGAACGCCTTCGCGTAAAACTGCAACTGCACCATCTGATGTGGAACCATAAATAGCACGTAAGCCAAATAATCTTTGCAGACGTGCCATCATACGACCGTCTTTGTGACGTGATGCAACGCAATATGATTTTATACATGCGCTTTTAATAACAGGTGACAACATTGCACAGCGACCATGAAAAAACACAAATACAACCGGTTTTTTACGATAATTTTTCAATGATTTGGTGTTTGTAAATTTATGTTTAGAAGTCAGGAAAATAAACCAAGTCGCACCAGCCAGAACAATTGCCAAAGCCCATTGGATAATTGAATTGTGTAATATTGGTGTCCAAAACATTTTCCATGCTTTTCTGAAAGCTTGTTTCAATGTAAATCCTTTTGTCTATAGGTAAATTTTACCAAAAAAAAGCCATTTTGCAAATTTTAGGGGATTGTATTGACAAATTTTTTGTTTGGACTATATTTATAAGGGCAGGGTGTATATGACAAAAAATAAAATAAATTTTGAAATTATTCCAATTTTTGATCAATCTGCAGATTCGCGGATATGGCATGATTTTACTGAAATCGAATTAAAATGCGATTCTGAAAAATATAATTATCATGTTGATGACACTGATAGATGTCGCATATATAAAAGTCATATGTACGATTGGATGCATTATAAAAACAATATGTCATTTGCCGCATATAGTGGTGAACAAATGGTTGGTTTTGCAACGGCATATAAAGAAAAATCTGGAATGTATTTGCGTAATTTATATGTAAATCCATCTTTTAATGGTATGGGAATAGGGCACCAATTGCTGGATAAAACAGAAAAAGCATCTGCGTTGGTGTCTGATTTGATGGAATTAGTGTCGTTAAATGGTGCGGTTACTTTCTATGAATCACATGGATACACAAATTTTGATAATCGAACAATGAATAAAAAATTACCTGAATCAGTAATTGGGGTTGTGCCTGTGTTCAAATGGTATAAATCATTGCGTGCACAAATTAAATTAGATGTTGATAATTCGTTGCTGATACATAATAAAAACCAACCGATTTTTGTTTATGTTGCACCAGGTCGCGAAATAGTCGGTGTTGCAGTACGCACAACAGAAAATAAAGATGTAATTTGGACCAGCAATAAAAACGGCAAAGAAATGGCCTGTTTTTACGAAAACCAATTATTAAAAGCATTATCAAAAATTCGTTAAATTATTTGGTGCGGGTAAAGAGAATCCGAGCGTTGTTAATGTAAAACAAGTTGCGTTATTAGCAACGAGTTTAAAGATTAACAAGCAAGGATACGCGATTCACTGTGAACATAGTTTATTATTTGGTGCGGGTAAAGAGAATCGAACTCTTATGGGTTTCCCCACTGGAACCTAAATCCAGCGCGTCTACCAGTTCCGCCATACCCGCATTTTAATATACTGGATAATTACGTGGATAATCAGGGTCGTGTTCTAATGGTGATTTAACACCACAGCCACCCAAAACCAGGGCGCATAATAAAACCATACAAATCAACATAATTATTTTTTTCATGATAATCATTATAAGGAACTTTGCAAAGATTGTCAATTTATCTGATATTAAAAACCCCGACATATGCCGGGGTGTTTTTTTATTTTATTCGTGTGTATTCTTTTAACACACTTACGATTGTGCGATTAAGTTCAGGGCTAACATTAAACGCAACAGTTTTTTCAAATGACATCCATGGATTTTTTGGGTGTTTAAGGCATGGATAAATATACATTTTTTCACCATTGTTTAATTTTATTTCATAAACAACACGGTTCGCTGGATTTGCAGCAACTTCGTTTGGTGCCTTGGTTAATTCCCTAAGTTGTGGCAAGAAATCTTTGGTAGGTAATTGTATTGTGTCACAAATACCTGTTAAACCAGCTGATTCTGATTCAACAGCTACAGGAATATTTTCACATAAAGAAAATAATTCATAGTTTATAAATGCACATTTCGGGTTTACCAATACATGTTTTTTTTACATTTGGTTGTACCTGTTCCACCGTGGCAGTCTCTGCAGAAGTCAAAGCAGTATCCGGCACAATGTGTTCGGTTTTTGGTAATTTTAAACCTTTGATAGCTTTTTCAAAAAAATTCATTTGTTGACCTTTTTGTTCCGTTGTTATCTATATCAATATATAATACAAAAAATAAAATTGTCAAGTTTTTAATAAAAGGTGAAATATAGGATAAAAAATACTTGCATTTTATGTTTATTCATTATAATATATGCTTCGCGCTGGGGTGTTAGCTCAGCTGGTTTAGAGCGTCTGCCTGTCACGCAGAAGGTCGAGGGTTCGAGCCCCTTACATCCCGCCAGTTATTTTACCGCCGACAAAACGGCGGTTTTAAGAGTCGCTGGCCCCATCGTCTAATGGTTAGGACACCGCCCTTTCAAGGCGAGAATCCCGGTTCAAATCCGAGTGGGGCTGCCAAAATAACAAAATCACCTTTTGGTGATTTTTTTATTTTGTTCAACCCCCGGGTTTGAACCGGGATGCGCCAGAGCGCAGCGCATGGCGTATACGAGAATACACAATTAGAAAAATCATAAAAACGGAGTTTTTAAATACGAGTTTTTATAGATTTTTATTATTGCGTATCGAGGAAACGAGTGGGGCATTTTTCCAATACTTTCACAAGTTCGTAAGTTGGGCGGTAAAATCTATACCTATTTTACACATTTACGAACTTTTAAAAAGAAAAGGTTAGAAATCTAACCTTTTTTTGTATGTATTGTTTTGTGCTTGAATTTTTCTGGTTTTTATTTCAATATTTTGTTTGTTGAAAAAGGGGATATTTAATGAAAATCATAGATAATATCAATGTGTTTGGTGATTCTTTGTCAAAAGGAATTGTTTTAGATGATGACTCTAAAAAATATAAAATATCAGATAACAATGCCGTAGATGTGTTTAGTCGTAATATGCCTGTTTCTGTAAAAAATTATTCCAGATTTGGTTGTACAACAGATAAAGCTGTAAAAATAGCAGATGGTGTATTTAATAACGGATTAGAAAACGATTTGTTTTTGGTTGAATTTGGTGGAAACGATTGCGATTTTAATTGGGATATTGTTGCAGAAAATCCGACCAACAAAGATATTAAACCAAGTGTTTCATTAGAACAGTTTAAGGTAAATACTCAAACTATCATTGATAAATTACGCAAATTAGGAAAACGTATTGCTATAATGTCTTTGCCACCAATTGATGCAAATAAATATTTTAAATGGATTTCCAAGGGTGATAAGCAACGTGCCGCAAATATTTTGCAATTCTTGGGGGATGTGAATTTTATATACAGACATCAAGAATTATATGCAGTTGCATTTAAACAAATTGCCATAGATAACAATATTCCTGTGGTGCCTGTTCGTGAAACCTTATTAGACATTCATAAATTAAGTGATTACATTTGTGAAGATGGAATACATCTAAATGAACAAGGGCAAGCGGTTGTAGAGAGTGTTTTTGAAAATACATATTTACAATATCACCCTGAAACAAAGTAATGTGTATTCAAAAACACCTTAATTTCTTTCCCGAATAACAACAAATCACGCATAAACTCAGTTCGTGAATTGCACAGATGGCCCTGCCGTCTATCACATTTCATGCTGTGGGGGTGTTGTTTTGGTTTTCTTGGACTTGTTAGCCAACGCAACAAGTTTTTTTGCCCCATCTTGCAATTTTTTAATCATTTGCACGTTTTTATATTCCGTAAACCATTTGCGTAGTTCTTGCGATGTGCGAAAAAACATATTACAATCGTTAACAAGATAATCTTTTGCCCTGGGTAAACCATCTAAGGATAATAAACTGCCGGCGTCAAAAGCGAAAGTACCAACTATTGTTTCAGGCGCCCCCTTTAATGATATTAATTTATTTTCAATGCAGTCAAAGAAACCGACAACCTTTCGTGGCGCCCCTTCAAGAGATATTAAATTATTGTTGCGACACATAAAACCTGAATTCACTGTTTCAGGAGCCCCGACAAGAGTTGTTAGTTTATTATGTGCACAAGAAAAACAACCTTTTATATTTTTAGGTGCACCGACCAATGATGTCAATTCATTATAATCGCAATAAAAACTACCGCCGACATATTTAGGTGAGCCTTCTAAGGTTTTTAACTTATTGTATCGTACATCAAAATAACCACCTATAAATTGTGGTGCACCTAGTAAAGAAGTTAGGTTGCTGTCCCATATAATAAAATTTTTAACAATTTTTATTTGTGATATATCCGGTAAAAGTGGAATGTTTTGATTACCATTGAAACCAATCACAGGGATTTCTGTGTTTATCGGCATTTCTGAAATATTTTGTATTATTCCATCGTCATTAACAAAATAAAAATGTTCGTCCCGATAAAATACAATTCCCCTATCTTTTAGATCTAAAATTTTACTTTCTGCAAATCTTTGTTTATTCATTTTTGATAGTTTCAGTTGACGAACAAAATAATTTTTTGGTAAATCCAACAACTCATCATGCCGTCTTGATAAATTTGAAATACAATGATTGTAAGAATTTTGCCAGTATGTTTTTTGCTCAAAATCTTCTTCCAATGTCCATGGTATACCTTTCTTATTTGTGACAGGAAAATAATCTTGGTGTGATAGTGTTAGGTCTTCTTTGCCATAACACCAGAAAAAACCACCAGAGCCTGTATTTTTTATAACTATAGATTTGTTTATATTTTTATATTTATACAAAAAACTATCAGGAAAAAAAGATATTTCTATATTATCAAGCACAGCAGTAAAACAATATTCTTTCCCGTTTATTGGGTAACGTGACCCCCAATAAAGTCCAGCAGAAGAATCAACATTTCTGATTCTTATAGCAAAATTTTTATAAAAATTCAAACCACGTAAAAGTTCAAGATTTTCTGTTAAAAAGATTTTTTCTGTGTCGTAACAAAAGGGTTCTTTGTTATCTTCCCACATAAAAAGATATCTTAAAAATATATTTACTTTTATACAGAAATTAAACAATGCAATCACGTCAGCTTGCATTAAATGGACGCGTGGTTTGTTAACATTGGCAATGATTCTGCTAATCTGTCTTTCTAATTCTAGCGAGCATCTGTCATTACAATCTTTGTGGACACCTACCATAAATTCTGATTCGATTTCGGAAAATACTTTTTGTTCATCGATAGCTTTTTTAACAGCAAATCTTGGGTATATATGTTCGAAATTTACTATGCCATTTTTTACATCTTCTTCGGTATATGATTTGCCACAAAAAGGGCATGTGCCGTATACGCCCTTGAATATGCCGACCCTGTAACCTTTTATCATCATAATATAATTCTGGTTTAATACTTTTCATGATAGAAATTATATCATAAAATTTGTAAAAATGTTTTTATTTTTTCCCCGAATCTCAACAAATCACGCATAAAATCAACTCGTGAATTGCTTAAGCGGTGTTTTGATATTGCTTTTTTAGACGATTTGTGATATAATAATTTGCATATTAAGACGGCATTTTGCCGTCTTTTTTATCCCGCATTTACGGGACTTTTTTTATTTAACAAAGGAGATTTTATGCAAACACCAAAGTTTTTACGTGATTTGTTGCAATCAAGTGCTTACTGGAATAAAAATTCCGCAGAATTTTCAAAAGCAAATGAATATCTGAAAACTTTGTTTCCGAGGCATTTACAGCAAGATGCAACAGGCCAATATATCGAACCAGAATATGATATGACCTACGAACAGTTTCTGGATGCGCAAAAGAAATTTGATGATGATATACAAAACGCAATTCAAGAAGTCGAGGAAGAAGCGGAAGCAGAAAATGATATTTTGGTGGATTATTCACAATTTGTAGAAATAGAAGACGAAATAGATGTTCGTGTTTTAATGCCTTGGGGTGATATAGAAAATAAAAAACTAATTGTTTATACACTAAATATTCCAGATAACGATGATAAAGAACCCGAAAAAACAAAAAAGATTTGGATTTGGCACAGTGAAGATGATGAACAAATTTGCGATGATTGTGCATCACATAATGGTGAAGTATTTGAAGACAAAGATGATATCCCAGACGTTCCTGTTCATCCTAATTGTCGTTGCTGGGTTGAAGAAGTAAAGTTAGATGACAATGGCAAACCAATTTCAAGTAAACTGTACAAAGGGCAAAAACCAGAGAATAAAACGGATAAAAATGAGACACATGCCATGAAAATGAGCGATGATGGCATAAATTGGTTAAAAGATAAAGAGGACAAAATATTAGATAAACAAGGCTACCATATTATTTATGATGATCAAACTGGCAAACCAGTTAATACAAATGAACCATTACCAAAAGGAGCAACTATCGGTTATGGTCATTTGATAAAAAATGGTGAAGATTTCAGAAACGGAATTTCTGAAGCCAAAGCTACAGAATTGTTACGTACCGACATTGCAATAGCGGAACGAGCTGTACGAGATAATATAACTGTACCATTAACACAGAATCAATTTGATGCTCTGACTTCTTTGGCTTATAATATCGGCGCAAAAAACTTCGCAGATTCAACCGTTGTTAAATATGTAAACAATCCGAATTTTCATAGTTCTGTATATCCAAATTTAGAATCAGCATGGAAAGCATGGAATCGCAGCCAAGGAGAAATATCAAATGGTTTAATAAACCGCAGACAAAACGAATGGGATATGTATAACCGCGGTATATGAGGTATATATTGATTTTTACACCAATAATATTTATACTGTGATGTATGAACAAGATTTTGTTGTTTTTAGTGTTTTTGGTTGGCTGCGGCTCTGCTGACAGCCAATCCTGTGATTTATGTGGGAAGTGGTCTTTTGATAGGTTTGAATATGTTGGACATATAACCACAGATTGCGAAGGTGCTGCGCAGAATTTTTATAAAAATGCGCATATTAAAATAGATGTTCGCAATTTTACTGTTGGCGAATATGATTTAGAAGAGAACGCTCAAGAACTTTTTGTAAAAATCGATGACGATTTAACAGAAAAATTTTACGTATCAGACCGAGATTCTATGTATGTTTTTTCAGACGGTTGTCGTTTTTATTTTAAACGCGATTTTATTTTTTCCCCGAATCTCAACAAATCGAACATCTTGTGATTTGCACGAGCTATTCTGCCAAAAATTCAAATAATTAGCTATTTAATATGTTTTGTGCTATAATTCACATGATTAAACAGGGAGGCTTTTATGAAACATACTGATGAACAAATAATTGCTACTGTTCGTAAAATATTGGATGCGTTACATGATCCAGATACAGGTTTTAATGCTTTTCGTAAAGAGTTGGAAGAACAACACTTAAAAAAGGAAGAATACGAACAACGTATCGTTGATAAAGAGTACGAATTAGCAGAAAAGTATGGACTAACAAAAGCCAACAACAAGGATGAAGTAAAATTCAAATTAACAGGTAAAGACATCATGGATAGCCGGCTGTATGTTTCATGCGGTCAGGCAGCAAAGGCGTTTTGTTATGTAAATTCACAATTACCAAAAGACGAACAACTGGATTTGAAAGTTTTATTCAGTACAGATATTGAACATTTGGTTGATGCTAAAGAGGGACATACTTTGCCTTGTGTAAAATTATCTGATGGTAAATGGCATGCGATAGAACCGCAGATTCAGCCAGAAAAGGATAAACAACCAGGATTCCAATTTGTGTGCGATGACGTAAAAGTTGGCGGTGAAATTTGGCACCAATTGAAAACGATAAAAGAAAAAGGTCGTCCATATCAAATTACCAAAATTGTTACACCAGAAGAACACGCAACAACATATTCCGATTTCGGAAAGTTTTTAGAGGCATCCATGGTACACAAAGGCAAATTAGGTTTTGTGTGTTCTGCTCTTAGAATGATATTACAAAAAACAAATCCTGGACAATATAAAAACGGTAAACGTCAAATTTATGAGATTTGTAAAGCATTAGATGGAAAAAATTCAGCAGTAAAAGTGTGGGTCTTCACTAGGGGGGGAGATATAGCATGCAGAATTGGTATTGAAGACAATGGTGTATGTTACGATATGAACCCAACAGTACAATATTTGTCTTTGAGCAAAGTTGTTGGTAACAATTTCAAGTTTAATGAACCTGGGTTTGAATTAATACAAACATTGACCCCAACAGAATATATCAAGGAATATGAAATGCGTCAGGCATTAACAAATATCAATGACGAAAATAGTCGCTGACAATCTGCCGGTTTAATACATTTACGAACTATGTTATATTATGACATCTTTCTCAAAAGAGAATAAAGATCTTTGCGAAAATATCTTATTCCCATCAAAATAGAATATGAATCATACAAGGCATTGTGTTCATTGATGCCCATGTTTTTTATTTTGTTATCCATGTTCAAATATTTTGCAATTCTACCAGAATTTTTTGGGTGTTCTTTCATTTTTATTTTTTTGTATTCTGGTATCAGCCAGGCAGCAATATTGTGATATTTTATATTGCTATCCATGGGCATTTTATACAAAATCAAATTTTCATTTATTATTGCACCGTCACATTTATCATCCCATTTTCCGCCGTATCCATGTGAAAGACAATGCGATTTTCCAACAAATTTTATAAATTTTTTATATGCCTTTTGAAAAGATATACCCTTGCGTTGAATTTGCGAATTTGTTATTCCAGTAAGGTTTGTAAAATAATCGGATAAAACAGGATTCAATTGCGGTTTGCATAAAACATTAAAAGTATCCAATACGCGTAAATCATTTGATACACGAACAGCTGAAATTTGTACTATTTCGCGTTTTTGTTTGCCACGCCATCCGTGTTCCTGGCATCCGCGCCATGATGTGTATTCTGTATCAAAAATAATAAAAGACATTTTTTCCCTGCACCTATGCTTTCAAGTTTACCATAGGAATGTATAATTATCAATATTACAAAAAATATATTTCTTTAAATCTGTTTGTGAATCGCACGAGTTATGAATAACAGAGCTATTTATTACGATGTACCAGTAATGTTGCACATGCATAACGTGCCCAGCGAAACATCAAATACGAACTTTTTAAAAAAGTTGTTTATAAGCGATTATTCATAATCTACGCCGTTATTACTTGTTTTTAAAAATTTTCGTGACAGAATTCTTTCTTTGATTTTGCGCATCGCCTTTTGAAATATATTAGTATTTTGGTTTGATTGTTCCTTTGTTTGTGGTTCATCAAATTGGTGTGGTTCTGCACTGCGATTTTCCATAGGTTTTGCAGATGCTTTATCTGCTTTATCTGTTATTCCTGGCATAAAATTCAAAGCAGACATATAACTCATACCATTGTTTTGTAAATCAACTAACGCTTTGCGATACTCTGTTCCTTCAACCAGTTTTATATATTTTTCTTGCGCTTCATTTATTAAATTTGGTTGTATTTTATCTGCACGGTCATCTAATATCTTTTGACGTTTGATAACTTTATCTTGATACATTTGCTGTATCATCTTTAAATCTGATTCAATAATATCGATGTCAAATACATATTCTGATAAATCCATATTTATATATTTGCCTGTTTTTGTGTCATAAACATTATAAGTAAACATTAATTGGCGTATATTTTTGTATGATGTGTTATCTGATTCATATGTAAGGTGTTTTAAGGGGATTTGATCCAGTTTTATTAAAGTATTTCGTACGAATTGTGGTTTATAACCTGCTGCATGTTTTTTATACCAATACATACAAACTTCACGAACAACATATGGCATGTCAGATAATAATAGTTTGCGTTGCGCTATGGTTTTATCTTGTAATAATTGCTGTAATATATACGAAGATTCAAACACAGATAAATCGTTTTTATCTTCAGATTGATTATATGTATTGATTGCTTCTATAGCTTCTGCTAACTTTGCAGACAATTCATCATCTTGTTCATGCTTAAAAATATCGATACTAGATAATTTGCAATTCGGATTATTAAACAAATAATCAAAGAAAATAAGTGAGTTTTGCGCATGCTTCATCTCGTGAAAAGCTACATCTAATTTTTCATTTCTTATAATAAACGTATCAGTCAGTGCCCACAGATATAAATCTTGTTTGTTAACTTCGGCTGATTTTCCTGCATTGATCTGTTTTTTAACATATAAATATTTTTCATATTCTTCTGGACGTAATGCCAAAATATCATCATAGATATCTATGTTTAATTTATCTGCGCGACCGTCCGAATTTTTTTCTGGTGTTTCAAAAGGAGTGCCATCCTGGTTAACCAACATATATGGTTCTTCTGGATTTTCTGTGCGGGCAAGATATGCGACAAGTTGTTCGCGTTTTATTTTTAATCCGGCTTTTTGTAATAAAAACGGAATTCGTGTGCTTTTCACAGAATATGCAGGACCTATATATACAAAATCATTTGTTTTGATAATCTGGGGCGATTCTTTATCTAAATCATTCCTAAAATTACCATTTGCAAACGGGCATTTTTCCAATTCGGCAAGTAATGCTAAAGATGTTGGTACTTCAACTACACAAGGGCTAAAATATTCGTCCTTTAACGGCATAGAAGCAAATTTTTTTCTGTCTTGTTCTGTTATATCTATACCATCTTTTAATGCAATAAATTGAAAATCTGCAATTTGAATTAACTGTGACATTTTTATACCTCTCAGGATCAATTATATCATAAAATTTGCAGAAATGCTTTAATATCTTTCCAAAACAATGACAAATTGTGTGTGATGACGACAACAATCTACACCGAGTAAAATTCCAAACCGCCAAACAAAGAGATTTATTTTTTCTTGTTTTTTAATTTATGTTTTGATGATTTGTGTTTTTCTATCATTGTGCCAAACCAATAGCTGAACGCACCCAACCATGCCCATGCCATGTCATATAAACACAAATAGATTTTATTGTTAAACAAATTATTGTTTTCTATGTAATAACAGAAAATAAAAAAGCAAAAAAGAAATAGTATATACAAAATCCAATACAGATGATAATGTTTCATAACAATTCCTCCTTTGGATAATATAATATTTTATCATATTTTTATTTTATTTACAAACAGCTGTATATGGTGTAACCGATTTTTCTGTATCTATGATGCCGTCACCACAATCCATACAATTAAACATCCTGTTTTGACTGTGGTTTTTGTCCAGAACGACTGTTTGGTTCGAAAGTGCGTCAATCCCATCGATTCGTGATTTCGTCGAAAATCCAAAATATATACCGCGTGTTGGTCCAACACATTCGTCAACATAACCGCTGTAACATTTTTTATCGTTTAATTTTGATGGGTCTGGAATGCAATATGTTTCACATGTTTCTTCATTTAAAATGGCAATTTCGCAATCTGTACATGATATGGAACGAACGCGTAACGTTGGTCCGACGTTGCCATGGTTATTAGGCATAGTTGCAATATTGTCACATTTCTTGACAGATTTCACTGCATTTGGGTCGTTAACACATTCCCATTCAAGCATATTGTAATTAAGTCGTGCAGTCATTCCATCAGGGCAGGTTATATCGCCAAACGGATCAACACATTCCCATATGTTGTCTATTAAAACAGCAGTTTGATTATTTGAACACAGGGGTTTGCGTGTTTCATCTGCAACACATTCCATCAAATCGTTGTCCCAAATTGTGTCACCTGTACAAGATGTTTTATAATTGTATTCAATACATTGCCAACGACCAAAGCGATACGTTTTCATTGTCCCGGATGGACATTCAATATTAGCAGCATCTGCAACAGGGTATTCTATGTTTTCTTCGGGAATTTTGTATTGCATTATGTACATTAACTGACCAGGTCGCAGTTTTGCAGCATCTATTATTTTTTGTGGTATCTTACGGTTGCTGACTGTTCCGGCAGACATTAATTCAGGATCGGTAAAAACACCAAATGTTCCAGTATCAGGGTAATATTTTTCTAATACTTCTAGTATGCTGTTATATTCAGATTCAGGTAATTCATAACTGGTTGTTATTATGTAATTGTAATCTGGTGCTTTTGTGCCAACGGAATCACATGGAACAATGCTGTATTTATCGTTCATGCAAATATATTGACTGGTGATATTATAACGCTCAATACATGTGTCTTCAAATTCTTCACCATACATAGCAGCGTTTTGTGCGGCTACAACACATTCCGCAATCGAACGTAAATCGGCCTTTTGAATTGCGTATTGTGTTTCGTGCTGCATTATTCGCAACGAAGGGCTGGATATAATGTAATATCCCCCCATGATGATTACAGACAAAAGAATTAAAAAAATATTCACCATTCCCTCTTGCGATTTATTAAAAGTGTAGCTAATATTACAATAAAGTGCAATAGGAAATACAAATGAAAAAATTAGTTCTGTTTTTATTGTTAGCTGCATGCAGTTTTAAACCAATATTTTCTGGTAACAGTACAGATGTATATGTTGCCCCAATAAGTGGTATTAACGGTATTGAATTACGTAATTCTTTGAATGCGCAATTTGGTGGCATGCATGAAGAAAATGCAAAATACACATTAAATGTAAATTTACAGGAACCAATAACACAATATAAAGCATTTGAACGTGCTGGTGATGCTGTATGGCAGGAAGTAAAATTGAACGCATCATATACATTAAAGCAGGGCAATAAAACAATCGCGACAGGTTCTGAATCGGCAGCAGAAAGTTATACTTTTGTAAGATATCTTGTTGCATCAAATGCGTCATACAATAATGCTGTTATGAATACAATTCATCAGTTGTCTGATAAAATAAGTATGCGTGTTATCGCTGAAACCCAAAAAAATGAAAATAAATAATGAAGTGGAAAGAAACGGATTTTAATTCTGGTATATTGGATGTCAATGCGGTTTTGATATACGGACCTGACGCAGGTTTAGTTGATGAATTTTGTGATAAAGCAATAGAAAAACTTGAAATAGAAAAAGATAATCTGTTGGCTTTGGATGCAAACGAATTGCGTGATAAACAAGATGCAGTATTTGCAGAAAGTTGCAGTCCTTCAATGTTCGGTGGTCGCAAAGCAGTTTTGATTTCCGGGGCAGGCGACAGCGATACAAAAATTTTATCAGAACTGGTTACATCGTCATCACTATGTGCAACTGTGATAGTGACGGCTGGTGATTTACGAGTTGGATCTTTGCGTAAATTATTTGAAGACGGAAAAAACATTGCTGCAATCGCATGTTATACAGATGATACAAAAACATTGGAAGCATTAATTCACAAGGAATTATCTGCAGAAGCAGGAATCAGACAGGTTACTCCAGATGCAATGTCGTATATGTTATCACATATGGGGGGGGATCGTGGTATAACGCGCAGCTTTTTACAAAAAATTGCAATATACGTATCTGATAAACACGTTGTTGAATTAGAAGATGTTGAAAAATGTTTGCCAGATACATCTGCGACCAGTGCAGATGATTATATGTATTCTTTGACTGCGGGACATATAAATCAAACTATGGTTGCGCTGGATCGTTTAATTTATGGCGGGGCAGACGCAAACATGTTGGTTCGAATGCTTTATCTGCATTTTTCAAAATTATTGACGGCCGTTGTCGATGGGCAATTGCCAAAACTGTTTTGGAAAGTTGCGGATAAATTTAACATGGCAATGAAAATATGGCCCGAAGAAGAAATTGTAAATGTTCTGTCTAAATTGAATGATTTAGAAAAAATGTGCAGAACAAAAGGCATGCAACCAGAAATTTTAATTCGTGATTTTTCACTAAAATTGGCTGTGCGTGCCGCTAAATTGTCTTTAAAAAGAAGGAAATAAAAATGCTTTCATCTGTGTATGCTCCAAAAGATTTTAAAAGATTGCGTGTGTCTGGTGATTTGGTTGCACGCTGTTTTGATTTTATCACACCACATATTGTTGCGGGAATATCAACAGGGGAAATAGACAGATTGGTTGCACAATTTTTAAAAGAAAACGGTGCACGTTCATCTGATTTGGGGTATATGGGATATCCAAAAAGCATATGCACTTCTATAAATGAAGTTGTTTGTCATGGCATCCCAAGTGATGATGTTATTTTAAAAGATGGTGATATTGTAAATGTAGATTTGACCGCTGAATATCACGGTTTTCACGGTGATGCATCGCGTATGTTTATGATAGGAAATGTTTCAAAGCAGGCGCGTGAATTGGTTCAAACATGCCAAGACGCATTGAATGCTGCAATTTCAATTTGTGCGCCAGGAGTGCCGCTTTCTGAAATTGGGGAAACAATAGAAAGTGTTGTTAAACCACATGGTTTTTCGATTGTGCGTGATTACTGTGGACATGGTATTGGCAAAGTGATGCACGACAACCCGAATATTTTACATTTTTATGATAAAGCATATGATAAACTGATAATGCAACCGGGTTTTGTATTCACTATTGAACCAATGATAAATGTTGGGACATTCGCATGTGAAACCGATGAAAAAGATGGTTGGACCGTTCGAACAAAAGATGGCAGTTTATCTGCACAATGGGAACATACATTGGGTATTACCGAAGATGGTGTAATAATATTCACTGAAAAAATGACTCATGATTAAAGCAGAAGAATTACAATCTTTACAGCAGGGGCACAGAGCGCGACTTCGTAAAAAGTTCACAGATGGTCAGTTGGCTGATTATGAAATATTAGAATTGCTTTTAACTTACGCCATACCAAGACGCGATGTCAGAAATTTATCAAGACAGTTATACAAAAAATATGGCAGCATACATAATTTATTATCTGCACCAATGGAATCTTTGATGGATAATGATGGCATCAAAGAAAATACAGCAACATTTTTGAAATTGATTAACAAATTGACACAAATGGAATATAAAACTGTTCTTGATACAAATCCTATATTTCACAATTTTGAAAAACTGGAAAATTATTGCAAATCTATATTGTCGGGAAAAACAATTGAAGAATTTCATGTGTTTTATTTAGATTCTCAATTCAAATTGATTGAAGATGAATTACACAGTTCTGGAACAATAGATTGGGCAGCAGTATATGTTCGTGAAATTGTAAAACGGGCTTTGGATTTGGGTGCGCGCAGTATTGTTTTGTTGCATAATCATCCAAGTGCATATACGTCATTTTCAACACAAGATATCCAAATAACTCAAGAATTAGAAAGTGCATTAAATAAATTAGATATTGGTCTTTATGATCATTTGTTATTATCTGGTGATGTGGTTTATTCGGCTCGCAATTTACATTTGCTGGATACAAAATTAAGATAATTTTTGTTTATTC
>OMQP01000041.1 GCA_900313285.1 uncultured Pseudomonadota bacterium | reverse complement strand
TATTTTGTGTTGTTTGTTTCAATGTACATTTACCATCTGGTGTTGTGCATATCCATGGATTTTCACCAGCTGCACAATACCCTTTTGATTCACCATAACGTTTTCCTTCGGTGTAACGAACAAGATATGCATTAGATGCACAAGCCGTTGCAGCACATCTTTTAACACCATTTACTAAAACATATTTTCCGGCAGTGGCAAAAGACAAACTTTTTAAATCTTGTGGTATGCATGGCTGCAACACTTGACTAAAGTAACCAGCAACAGTATTATGTTGATAAACAACATCTTCTATCAATTTAATACACGCATCAGGTGAATGCATATTTTTCATACAACATACACTAAATTGTTTAACTGTAATGTTTGTATTATATGTTCCGTCTTTCGCAACATATTTAGATACACATTGTTCAAAACTCTTTAATCCAGGTGCAACCATTGCACCTTTGGAAGCCATTGCTGTTGTAAAAGAAGAAACCGCTTTACGAACAGCTTTTGGGTTTAACTTTGAATTTAATGCGTTATTATCAGCCAATGCGCCGTTAACCGCTAAACATCCACCTAATATTATTGTATATATCTTTTTCATGATTATTTCAGCGCCCCCTCGCATGTTTCAGCGACCGTTGCTACTTTCTTTATCGCTGATATTTGTGTTGCATTAAATATTGTCGCTGTGGCTGATGCTGCTGTAGATGCGCCCGCCATAACATTTGCCGTCATATTTAAATCTTTTTCCAATTTTTCATCCCCAGCACGAGTTTTATCTGTATTCGATATTGCACTGGTTATTGTTCCAACAGTACCAGTACCGATACCAATACCAGATGCAACTGCTGCCCCTATTGCACGTTTGTTAATTGGTTTTATATCTACAAATTCATAATCACGACATGCACTGATAATTCTGTCAGCAAAGGCAATTTCTTCTTCTGTTGCGGTATTTTCAACTTTCGCGGCTAATTTAGCATTTGATAATTCTTTTGTCGCGGATATACATTTGTTTATATTCTCTTCTAAATCTGCTTCAACTTTATTAGTCGCCGCTAACGCGGTTCCAACAATATTTGTTGCTGTTGATGCAGCCAATGTTCCTGTTCGAACATTACCCAACATTTTTGATTTTGCTTCCAATTCTGCTATTTCATCTGCACCTGAATCATTTTGCAAATTTGCTATATCCTCGTCAGTTAATTCTATGGTATTGGAATCACGTTCTTCATCCGATGGAGCTTTTTCCAATGCAGCCAATAAATCTATTTGCTTATCAACTTCCATTTTCGCGATACCAGTTCCAAGAGCCACACCGCCAGCCGCTGTTCCAACTGTGGTAATTGCAGTATTTATTCCAGCTTTGGTTTTTAAACCAGACAAACTGGCATCTATACCAGAACATGCCTCTTTGACATTTTCCAGTGCAGTATTTAAATCTATTGCAAACGTTACATTTGGTGCTAACAAAAGCCCAAACACTGATACAGAAATTATTTTTCGCATAAAAGTTCTCCTACATATCTGTGCATATTATATCATATTTTACATATATATGCAAAAAAAATATCCGTGATTTTCACGGATATTTTTTAGTTTTTTTCATATATTATTAAAATGGAATATCGTCTGCGATATCTTCGATATTGACTTCTTCGCGTGGTGCGGATGGTGCGCTTGATACATTTTCAGCAACCCCGTCAACAGCTTTTGCACCAGACAATATAACCATTTGACCTGCATATGGATTCAAAACAACTTCTGTTGTAAACGTATCGACACCTTGTTGGTTTTGCCATTTACGTGTACGAAGTGATCCTTCCAAGTATAATTTTGTGCCTTTTTGCAACATGCGTTCTGCAACATCAACCAGTGATGGATTGAAAATAACAACACGATGCCATTCTGTTTGTTCTTTTTGTTCACCAGTTTGTCTGTCACGCCATCTATCAGATGTTGCAAGAGAAAAACTTACAACTTTTTGTCCAGATTGCATTGTACGAACCTGAGGTTCCTGACCGATATTACCAACTAATATAACTTTGTTTATGCTTCCTGCCATGTTTACTTCCTTTGTTAAATCTGTAATTTAATGATTGCGGAAAAAATATATAAATACAAGAAAAAAACGCGCCAAAAATCTGGCGCGTTTAAAACTATTCTTCTTCTGTTTCGTCTACTTCTTCTTCGTCATCTTCATCAGCAGCATTCAAATCTATTTCTTTTGGTACGCCCAAAATATCTTCAATCTTATCAGATGCTGCATCTAAATCCATTTTGTGTAAAACAGCAAATTCTTGTGCCATGCGTTCAAGTGCACGCAAATACAACTGACGTGCAGAGAAAGTCATCGTATCTGTTGCTGTTCTGCGTTGCAAATCACGAACAACTTCGGCCAATTTCATTGGATCACCAGAATTTATGTTTTCTTCGTATTGAGCAGCGCGACGCGCCCAAATCATACGTTTTGCCCCTGCCTTACCTTTAGCTGAAGCGATGGCTTCATCCATTTTTTTGATACTGCTTAATGGGCGCAAGCCGGAAATTTCAGCACGTTCCAATGGGACACGTAAAGTCATATGATTTCTTTCAAAATCAATAACCAACATTTTTATCTTTTGATCACCGATTGTTTGTTCTTCAACACGTAATAATTTACCAACACCCTGGGTTGGATAAACAACATACTGTCCGGTTTTAAAATCTAATTTTTTCGTAGGCATATCTTATCACACCTTTGCGGTTGCCATTCTCTCTATACGGGTCATTATAACACAAAAAAACGAAAAAACAAATGTTTGGCTAAAATTTTATTGTCCAAGTCCTGCCGGCGAAAAACGTCCAATATTATTAAACAGTTCTTCCAGCGCATTTAATTCTATTGCCGCAGGTATTTGGGTTTCGCCCTCTGCTAACTTTACATCCTTTAGATCTGCATCATGTAAAATCTGGGTTTTAATAACCTTGCCACCTTTTACCCATGCTAAAAGTACAGTTTTATTTTCATATGTCACGGGAAAAGGTCCATGCATATTTTCATCTGCACTGTAATAAACCCAAACTTCATCCCCATAAATAGTACGTGTTTGCGGATCGCCTATTTCATCCTGTAATTGTGCAGTTGTCTTAATAGACGCAACTTTACTTTCCAAATCTTCGGGAAAAACATATCCACGATGTTTAGTTTGGAAAGTACACGCAGATAATAAAACTGCAAAAACAACAAATAATTTTTTCATATGATTACCCTTCCCCGTTATCTTTATTTTTTTGAACTGTGAAATTTGCGATATGCTGTTTCAATTCTGTTTTATATAAATTGTTTGCTTTTGCCTGTTCAACCAATTTATCAAAATTAGGATTAACAGAACGCGCCAATGCAAATCGCGTTTCACTTTTCATAAATTCTTCTAATGGGAACGGGGTCGCAACATGCGAATCCAATGTTAACGGATTTTGACCATTTTCAATATTTGATGGATTAAATCTGTATAATGGCCATGCCCCTGTATTCACTAAATTGATTTGATGTTCAACACCATTTTGCAATGCGAATCCGTGTGCGATACATGGTGCATATGCCAAAATAATCGACGGACCATTGAACGCTTCTGCTTCACGGAAAGCACGCACTGCCTGGGCTTGGTTTGCGCCAATTGCAATTTGTGCAACATATGCGCCCGACATCATAGCAATTAACCCCAAATCTTTTTTGGCATGTTCTTTACCACCAATTGCAAATTTCATAGACGCACCAAATGGCGTAGATTTTGATTGTTGACCACCAGTATTTGAATATCCTTCGGTATCCAGTACCAAAATATTCACATTTTCACCACTGTGTAAAATATGATCGACACCACCGTATCCAATATCATATGCCCAACCATCACCGCCGACAATCCATACTGATTTATCAACGATTGCATCCAGTAAATTTTCAGCATACCTTGCGCGTGTATTATCTATACCAGACAACTGAACCCGCAAATTATTTTGCATTTCGCGTTGACGCATTGTATCTGTTTCAGACATGATTTGTTCAACATTTTCAAATCCCAATTCAAATAATACTGAACGCAAGGCACTCTTTCTTTGGTTCAAAGCAATCCGCATTCCCAAACCATATTCCGCATTATCTTCAAACAAAGAATTAGACCATGCAGGGCCACGACCATTTACATCACTGCACCATGGTGTTGTTGGTAAATTTCCACCATATATAGACGAACAACCTGTGGCATTTGCAACAACCATTTTGTCACCGAATAAATGCGCCATTAAACGAACATATGGTGTTTCACCACAACCAGCGCAAGCCCCCGGGAATTCAAAATAATGAGGCAATAATTCAACATGCTTTGGTATATTCAAATTTAATTTCTGTTTATCTATATCAGGAATATTTAAAGCTTTATCGAAAATCTTTTGATTTTTAATTCCTTCTGCCATTGGAACCAAAGATAATGCACCAACAGGACAATTTTTCATACATAAACCGCATCCTGTGCAATCAGCTGGCGATATATTTAATGTATAAAATAAGCCTGTTCCCAATTCAGGTGTTTTCATTGGAACGACAATTATACCGTTTGCCTTTGCTTTTTCCATTTCGGTTTCGTTCATAACTTTAATACGAATCGCCCCGTGCGGACAAAGCATTGAACATTTACCACATTGTATACATTTATTTAAATCACATTGTGCAACACGTGTCGCCAACGCGCGCTTTTCATATTTAGATGTTCCAACTGGATATTGTCCACCACCAAAACTGCCATCCATTTTGAATCTTGATACTGGGATATCGTCACCACGTCCAGCAGCCATTTCACCCAATGTCCCCGCAATTTCAGCAGGCGTATCTTTTGTCATTGCAGGTATAAAATCTGGTGCCAATTCTGAAACAGACGATGGTAAAGTATATTTTTTCAAATAGGATTCTGCTTTGTCAACCGCGGCCCAATTCGCATGAACAACATCCATTCCTTTCTTTTTATAGGTTTTTTCAATTGCAACTTTGGCTGCGTCTTTTGCTGTATCCGGGCTTATAACTTTTGTTAAGTTAAAGAAATTCAACATAATAAACGTATTGATTCTATTACCCAATCCCAATTCATTTGCTGCTGCATTTGCATCCAAGAAATAAACTTTTGCATGCATACGCATCAAATGTTCCTGGGCATCGCGTGGTAAATTCATGAACGCTTCATCTGGTGCCAAAGAAGTGTTTATCATAACAGTACCACCGGCACGCAATGCTGCAAACACATCAAACCTTTGTGCAATCATAAAATTAGAAACACAAATAAAATCTGCACTTTCCACCAAATATTCACTTTTAATTGGATTTGGTGAAAAACGTATATGCGATTGTGTTATTCCACCAGATTTTTTTGAATCATATACAGCATATGATTGTGGATACAGTTCAGAATTTTCACCAACAATTTTTACAATATTTTTAACCGCACCAACCGTACAATACCATAAAGTATTGCTGTTTGAACATCTTTGTTTTCAATTGTAAAACTTTTGTCTGTATTTAATGAAAGATGTGTTAAATCGTCATCTATACCAACTGTGAAATTATGATGTAAATCGCCACGCATCATATATTCAACAATTGCCTTTACATCACGTGGTTTGAATTCTTTTGATCCCAAACCATAACGACCACCAAATACAGATATCTTAGAATCAACTATACTGCGAACATTTTGATATAATGGTTCACCAATAGAACCTGCTTCTTTTGTTCTGTCCAGAACAGCAATTTGTTCCACAGATTTTGGTAATACTTTTAAAAATTCTTTTACAGGGAAAGGATTAAATAAATGCACACGTACTAAACCGACACCACGTGGTAAAGAAGTGGTAATGCATCATATAATGGATTTGCCGCTTCGCGTCCTTGAAAATAAACATCTGGATTTTGTGCAGTTCCACGAATTGTTGGATTATCTGGATTCATGCCATGTTTACGATTTTGTGCAACCAAATCATCTGGCAATAATTCATGTAAAACATCATCGCTTATTCTTTCCAGCGCAGATTCTTCGTGACTGGTACGGAAACCGTCAAAGAAGTGCAAAAACGGAACGCGACTTTTTAAAGTTGCAGAATGCGCAATTGCAGCCATATCGTGCGCAGATTGAACATTATGCGATGAAAGCAATGCAAAACCAGTTTGACGAACTGCCATAACATCACTATGATCACCAAAAATAGATAACGCATGTGTTGCCAATGCGCGCGCCGCAACATGCATAACAAATGGCGTTTGTTCACCGGCTATTTTATACATATTTGGAATCATAAGCAGCAAACCCTGGGACGCAGTGAAAGTCGTCGCCAATGCACCCATTTGTAATGCACCGTGCAAAGCGCCCGCTGCACCTGCTTCAGATTGCATTTCGATAATTTGCGGTGTTACACCCCAAATATTTTTTTTATGCTGAAACGACCATTCGTCAGATAATTCACCCATTGTGCTGCTTGGTGTGATAGGATAAATCGCC
>OMQP01000007.1 GCA_900313285.1 uncultured Pseudomonadota bacterium | reverse complement strand
TTAATCTCAATTCTAGAAAAAAATCATATGTGAACACAACAAAAAAGCTGTCAATACATTGCATTTATTTTTTGCCGAAATCTGCGCTTGTTCCTGTGTTTTAGGGGTTGTTTTTTGTCTATACAAAATGGTTGAAAATCATTTTTCGCATGTTATTATATATAGCACCAGGCGCGAAAAAGCATAGCTGAATTGGATGCGGTTTATCCGTATAATCACAATTCAGAGGAAAGTCCGGACTGCATCGGAACAACATAGTGGTTAACGGCCACGCGGGGTAACCCGACGATCAGAGCAACAGAGACGAGCGTATTCAATTACGGTGAAACGGGCAATCTCTATGTGCAGCAACTCCAAAAAGGATTCCAAGATTTGTTCCGAATCGTTTAAGGAATCGGGTAGGGGGCTTGACATTTTGCGGTAACGCAATCTGCAGATTAATTATGCTTGCAATCGCAACGCGATTGAACAGAATCCGGCTTATTGAACACCTGGTTATAAAAAAAATCGCCAATCGGCGATTTTTTGTTTTACATGACTTTGCCACTGGTCGGGTAAAAGGTTACAGACGTATCTTTCCATTTGCTGTATTCATTACGTGGCAACATTGAAAACGGCGAACATGTTTTAATCGCAGATTTAGCAGTATCCAACACATATGCAAAATCAGGATCTGTTGCTGCACGCGATTCAGATTCAAACCATAATCTGTCAACTACACCCGTCGGTAAAAATTTTATGTGTGCAGTAAGGCGAATATTTTCCAAATTTGGACGTGTGGTATCTATGTTCCAACAACGTGTTAATGCGACGCGTAATGCATCAATAACCGATACCGTCATAGTCCGGTCAAGAGACAACACTTCACGATTAACACGAACTACTGTTTTTTTACGTGGAACAGGTTTATCTTCGACAGTTTTTTCCGTTTTTTTAGCCGGCTTTTCCTTATTTAAAGTTTTACTTTCGTTTTCAATCATAGTTGGCTGTTTTAAGTCAATTTTTTCATCCGGAATATTTTTTGGTTCCTCGGCTTTTTTATCGTTTTTTTCAGGTGTTTTTACATCCGGCGTTGTAGTATTATAAAGCTTAGTTTCGTCACCAGTTATTTTTACATTTTTTAAATCCAGTTCTATGATTTGAACACGATTTGGTGTAACCAATTTTGCACGATCAACAACAATTGAAAACGATATCATCATTATTGCAATCAAAACCATATGTCCGCAAACGGATATTAAAAAATTTTCGCTTTGAAATTGCGTTTCTTTTTTCATTATTTGTTATCCAATTGTGTACGTAAACCAACACGTTGAAAACCAACATCTTTTAATTTACCCATCATCGACATTACAGCACCATAATCAGCATGCGTATCACCGCTTAAAGTAATTGCAAGATTTGGGTTTTCGCCACGCATAGCGATTGCACGTTTTACTATTTCATCGCGTGGTAATTTTTGTTCCAACAAATAATAATTACCACTGGCATCAACACTGATTTGAATTGCATGATCATTGCCAGTCATTGCAGACGTTCCAGCACGTGGCAATTCAATATCTATACCTGTCGTCATCATTGGCGTGGTTACCATAAACACAGCAAGCAGTGTCGTCATAATATCTATCATTGGTGTCAATGACATATTAGCATCACTGACATTTGAACGTCTTCTGGACATTATTAAACCTTTGATTATTTATGTTTTAATTCTTTAACCGCATCATCTAATTCGTCATACAAATCATCTGATTTTTTAGAAAACACATTGTATGCAATTGCCGCAGGAACCGCAGCTATTAAACCCAAAGCCGTCGTTCCAAGTGCAACCGCCAAACCCGGCGCAATAACACCAATACTGACTGATTGGTTAACACCGATAGACGCAAACGAATCCATAACACCCCATACCGTTCCAAACAAACCTATGAACGGTGCAACATACGAAACCATGGACAAAAACCATAAATTTTTATCAAATGGACGAATAAGTTTATCAACTATTGTGTCTAAATTGTCGCCATGTTTTACAGATACCGGATTGTGTTTTTGATAATTCCAAAGACGAATTTTTTCAATGATTACAGCCCAAGACAATATACTGGCCCCGACCAAAATCAAAGATACAAAAAGCGTCATTAAATCACGACCGCTGAATAAAGATAACAAAGAAAAACTGTTTTCCATAATATTTTCTCTCCATTGTTTTGTTGTTTTTATAACATATTTAGTATGGTTTCTGGTATTGCCTTTGGACGCATATCAGAACCAAGATACGCTATTGTTATATTCATTATAGCACAAATTTGACCATCTTTCACGAACTTTTGTTCGATTGTCATAGACGCAGCACCAATTTTTACAGGATGTGTTTCGACAATAAATTCGTCATTTAATAAAAGAGGCTGCAAATATTTTATATTTAATTCACGAACAACAAAGCCCAAATCACCATCTGGCACCACAATATTTTTGGACCAATTTGAACGAGCACGTTCACCAATTTCTATATAGCGTCCGTGATACATTATTCCTTCTGCATCGGTATCCGCATACGCGACAGCAAAATTAAAAATATGCACTTTTTCCATAATGTTATTCCGTAAATTTAAAGTTATTTTTCAAGACCAATATGTCTGTAACCATTTTCCGTTACAACACGGCCGCGCGGTGTACGTTGAATAAAACCAAGTTGCATTAAATATGGTTCAATTACGTCTTCGATTGTATCCGATGGTTCGCTTAATGCTGCAGCCAAATTATCTATACCGACCGGGCCACCTGCATAATGATTTATAATTGTACGAATGTACTCACGATCGATTTCATCTAATCCTTTTTCATCTATATGCAATTGGTACAATGTGGTTTTTATCGTTTCGGTATCTATAAAATCTTTACCCATCGCTGCAGCAAAATCACGCGCACGTTTTAACAAACGATTAGCAATACGGGGCGTTCCGCGCGAAGATTCAGCCAACATTTTGGCACCAGATTCATCTATTTGTGTTCCAAGAATATTTGCACTGCGCACAATGATTTTTGCCAAATCAGAAGCAGGGTAAAAAGATAATCTTAAATCTATACCAAATCTGTCGCGCAATGGATTTGAAAGCAAGCCCGTACGCGTTGTTGCACCAACCAATGTAAATGGTGGCAAATCTATACGAACAGATTTAGCAGTAGGTCCTTCGCCCAACATGATATCTAATTTATAATCTTCCATTGCAGAATACAAAACTTCTTCGATAGCAGTTGGCAAACGATGGATTTCATCTATAAATAACACATCCATAGGTTCCAAAGCTGTTAATATAGCCGCCAAATCGCCTTGTTTAGTTAACATTGGTGCAGAAGTCGCGCGAAAATTTGTACCCAATTCATTTGCAACAATATGCGCAAGTGTTGTTTTTCCCAGTCCCGGAGGTCCATATAACAACACATGATCCATTGCTTCCCCACGGCTGCGAGCAGCAGACACAAAAACCGATAAATTTTGTTTTAACGCATCATGCCCAATAAAATCATCCAAAGTTTTAGGACGAATGGTTGCCGCCATATCATCTGGAATATTTGGATCTAAAAAACGTTTGTTTTCTTCCATTTTTTTTACAACAGTTTGTTATCTGCGTTTTCACGTCCAACATATGCCTTTAAATCATTATACATTTGGCGTAAATCAGCAGGTTGTGAATAATTTGCATCCGCGTTTTTAACACGAATTGTTTCCAGGTCTATCTGGGCCTGTTTTTTCAAAATTTGGGTTAAATGCACACCAAAAGCATTTGCTTCGTCACCTTCGTTCATTCCTTGCAATAACAAACCACGATTTGGTCGAGGTGACAAGAACCCAAAGTCAGAAACCGATGGATCCGGCGAAACCAGCGCAAACCCAGAAATTTCCGGACGTCTCATCATTGCTTGCAATACATACCATGCACCCAACTGATGTCCAGCCAACCAAATTTTATCACTGTCTTCGTTTTTGTTTTGAATCCAATCTATCACAGTTGCTATATCTAACATATTTTCAGAAGTTGTTCCAATTGACCCTTCTGAATCGTTGACCCCACGATAGTTAAAACGCACAACAGAAAAACCAATATCCATAAAAGCACGAAACATTGCATATGACACCCGGTCGTTCATATGGCATTTTTGACGTGGACTGCCAGAAAGCACCACAGCCAAAGGCGCCGCTTCTATTTCAGATTTATGATATACCGCATGTAATTTTCCAGATTCACCTGTAATAATAACATCTACCATTTTTTCACCTTACTTTTTATATATCTTATCATATTTATAGAACAAAGTTGTAATTATTTTCAATAAAAATATTTTTTGCTTTGACATAGACCCGTAAAATATTCTATTATTTATGTAAATAATAACTAGGAAAGGTTAAAAGCCATGAAAAAAGTCATTTCGTTAATCGCATTTACAGCAATTTGCGCGAATGTCGCATACGCAGATATGTATGAAAACAATTCTGCTACACAAATTATAACTTCTGAAACATTTGATACAGTGTATACAGAAGTACCTGTTCGTTCTTATTATGCGTATCCTGATGATCCTAATTTTATTCCTGAAACAGAATTTATGAATATGGACGATGCTGTAGATTATGACGAAGTTATATATCAGACACGAAGTGAAGAAACACAAACGCATCCTGGCGTAAACTTTACAGAAAGACCTACTGTGATTTGTCGTGATTTTAACTGTACACGTTTAAATAATCGTATAACACGTACATTTTTATTCAACAGCTTGGCAAACATGTTTATGACTAATGCACATTCGCGTCTTTATATATGTGAAGCAGATCCTTTTTCGCGCAGTTGTTTACAATCTGGCATCTCGCTTCCTGTACGTTCGGGAATTGCGAATGCCTTGATAAAAATACCAAAGGCAACTATATCCCAGGTTAATTTATCTACTGGTTTATCACGTGCAACAACAACTATGACATATGAATTTTTAGTAAACGGTATACAACGTACGTGCGAACCAACTGTGATGGATATTTCTGTGCCAAACAATTCTCACGCAGTGTTAGCCAATCGTGAATTTGCCTGCAATTTAACAAGCGATGGTATGTCAAACATTTCATTATTGTTAAGTGTTGATTATATCGATTTGGACTATGGTTTAATTGGTGCATATTATTCATTGGGCATGCAGGGGCCAACAACAGGTGGTTCAAACGGATATTTAGTATTCAAAACAGAATTTACTACAAACGGGGCTAAATTCCGTGCTTCTACATACAAATATGGTGAAAACCTTGACAATCCAGGTCGCGCAATTCAACCTGGCGAATATGCAGTAGAAGCATTAGACAAATAATATATCCAGCGGTCTGACAACCGTTGGGATAAAAAAGCATAGACTCAACGCAAATGACCAAAAATATACTTGTTATTGATGATGATGTAATGTTGCGAAATTCACTTGCCAAAGGGTTGCGCATGGCTGATTTTGCCACAATAACCGCATCATCTGCAGAAGAAGCATCTAAAATTTTAAACAGAATTACTGTCGATGCCATTGTACTAGATCGCATGATGATTGGTATGGACGGATTAACTTTTTTAAAGCGAATTCGTCAAAACGGTGACGAAACCCCTGTTATTATGTTAACGGCTATGTCGGGGGCAGAAAATGCTATAGATGGACTGTCAGGCGGAGCAAATGACTATATGTCTAAACCGTTTCAGCTACAAGAATTGGTTCTAAGATTAAACAACATTATAAAAAACAACCCAATTCAATCCAAAAAAACAGATAATATTGGTTTGATATTCACAAACGATGAATTTTTTGTAAAAGATGCTTCGGGACACCAAAGTTTGCTCGCTTTATCCAGCGAAGAAAAAAAATTATTGCACAAGCTTATGAGCCCAATTGGAAATATTGTTTCCGCCACCCCCATGGTCGCAAAACGCTTGCGCAATAAAATAAATAGTGTATTATCAGATATAGATATAATCACTGTTCGTGGCATGGGTTATAAAATAATAACAAACAAGACAGATAGGTAAAGAAATGAAAATGATACCTCGCAGCTTTTTAGGACGCACAATTTTAATGGTGTTGATTCCTTTGATTGTCGCATTGTTAATTGTTGCTAATGCTTTTTTCGGCAACCATTGGAAAAGAGTTCATGCAACATTGGCGCGTACATTGGCTGGCGAAGTGACAACCATGTTGAATTTCATGAATCGTGGGGACGAAAAATCTGTTCAAATGTTAGCTCAAGACATTGGTATAAATGTTTCAATTCACGAAAAATTAAACAGGCCAAAACACAACGATAATAATTCAATAGAAGCAGGGCATTTAGCAAAAGAATTACAAAACAGAATCAAACAACCCGCAAATATATACATAGATCGCGCAAAAAGATTAATATTTATCGATATTCCTATAAAAGACGATAAAACTGCAACTTTTGCAACGAGCATGTATCGTATTTATTCAACCAGTGCAGAAGTATTCTTAATCTGGGTTGTCGGTGCAATTTTAATTGTATCTATCTTAATTACACCTTTTGTTATATTTCACACACGCAGTATTCGTAATATCGCAAAAGCCGCTAATAAATTTGGACGCGGTATGGATGTTCCGGGATTTAAGCCAAGTGGTTCTTCCGAAATTCGCGAAGCTGCCAGCGCTATGATCACAATGAAAGAACGACTTAACAGATATAATAAAACGCGTACAGATATGTTAAATGCAGTTGGGCACGACTTAAAGACACCTTTGACTCGCATGCGTTTGGCCGTAGAAACAGATTCTGTAACAAAAGAAGATTTGTTACACGATATTGATCGCATGAGCGAAATGGTTAATGGATATTTGGCCTTTGCGCGTGGCGAAATGCCAGAAATAGAACAATCAGTTGAATTGCCAGCAATGTTAACCAGAATTGCACGTGACGCGGCACCAAAAAAGAAAATTATTTTAGATTTTCCTGAAACCCCTGCATTATTTTATGCACGTCCTGCTGCATTAACTAGTGCATTTACAAACATAGTAGAAAACGCAGCTAGATATGCAAAGAAGACATTGAAAATTACAGAAACAGACAATGAAGATTCTGTTGTCGTCACAATTGAAGATGATGGAATTGGAATTCCTGATGACAAAAAAGCATTAGCGATGCAACCGTTTGTTCGTTTAGATGAATCGCGCAGTGATTCAACAGGCGGAACAGGGTTAGGGCTGTCCATCGCACAAACAGCTATTGAAAATCATGGCGGACAAATATTCTTGGAAGACAGTGATCTTGGTGGATTAAAAGTTCGCGTAGTTTTACCTTTATAAAAATTGGATTTATTATGAATTTGTATAAATATGTGTCAGACAGTATAAACGAAAAATTGGGTTTTAAAGCCAATTTGGAAACACCAAAAAATCGTGATTTTGGCGATTTTTCAACAAACGCAGCAATGGTCAGTGCAAAAACGGAAGGCAAAAATCCTCGCGAATTAGCTGCACAAATTGCACCAAAATTACAAGAATTAGATTTTGTTGAAAATGTGTCTATTGCAGGACCAGGATTTATAAATATAAAAATCAAAAATGATTTTATTTTGCAAAATGCTGTCGCCCCAAAACAAATGATTGCAACCAAACCTTTAACAATAGATATGGATTACGGAGCATATAATGTTGCAAAATCTTTACACATTGGACATTTAAGAACATCTATCGTTGGGGATACATTTAATCGTATTACAAAATTTTTGGGACATAAAACGTTTTCATGGAATCATATTGGAGATTGGGGAAAACCTATGGGGTTGATTATTGCCTGGATAGAACGTTTACACCCAGAGTTACCATATTTCCAGGATGATTTTGATCCAAAAACACCTGTTGATTATGAAATAGATGAAAAAGAATTAAATAATTATTATCCATCTGCATCCGCTTTTGCCAAAGAAAACTCTGAATTTCAAGCGCGTGCTCAGGAAATCAAAGCAAAATTCCAAGCAGGTCACCCGGGATATTTTGCGTTATATGAAAAATTTTTGGCTATATCTTTGCGCACGATGAATAACACAGTACAAAGATTAAATATTTTACCGTTTGATTATGATTTGGGCGAAAGAAATGCTGCAAAATATTTGGAACCTGTTGAACAAATATTACGCGCAAAAAACATGATTTACGAAAGTGATGGCGCCCAGGTAATAAATGTAAAACGTGATACAGATACTGCACCAATGCCACCATATATGTGGCGCGATTCACGTGGTGCAGACACTTATGATTCTACTGATTTAGCTGCTGTTTATTGCCGTAAACAAGTTGATAATCCAGACAGAATTATTTATTTTACAGATTTACGTCAATCATTGCATTTTGAACAATTATTCCGTGCTGCCGATATGTCTGGCATATACCCATATGACAAATTCGAACATATTGGATACGGCACAATAAATGGCAAAGACGGAAAACCATTTAAAACACGCGACGGAAATGCTGCTGGGTTAGATGACATAATAGACATTGCTAATGAAGCAGTGAAAGCCCGCGTTGCAGAATCTGGTAAAAAATTAGATGATGAAACAATAAAAATTATCGCTTTGGCAGCTGTAAAATTCAATGATTTATTACACGATGTAAAATCAGATTATATATTTGAACCATCTGCTATAACCAGTTTTGAAGGAAAAACAGGACCATATATATTATATACTGCGGTTCGTTTAAATTCTGTATTAAAACGTGCAAATGGCGATTTTTCAAAACCACACGAGTACGCATTGACGACAGAAGAACGCAGTTTATTAATTGAAATTATGGATTTTGAAAAAACACTTTTGTCTGCATACGAAAATCGTGCAACAGATATGATCGCTAATTACGCATATGATTTATGCCAATTAACAAATAATTTCTATCATAATTGCCCAATTTTGAGAGACGATATTCCAACAGATATAAAAGCAGGGCGTTTGTATATTGCAAAACTTGCTTTTGATACTTTGTCGACCGCGATAGATTTAATGGGATTAAAGATTCCAAGCGAGATGTAAAATTATGAACAAACACATCGAATTATTTAAACAAATCCCATGGGGTAATTTTGGCCCTTCAAAGTTATTTTTTGATAATTTCAAAAAGAAAGCCATGGAAGATATCACGATCGATGATATCTTTTTGGCATATTATTATATATCCACAGAAATGATGGATGATGAAGATTCGCGTTTTTTTATTGTGCGCAAAAACAAACCACCTTTTAATAAATACGATTGTCACGACCCTTTGACAAATGAACATATACCTGTACAAGATTTTAAAGAAGCAAAAGTGTATAACGGGATTATTAAAAAACATCAAAATCGTGTACCACACAGCAAATATTATGGTTTGACGGCAACACCAAAAAACCAAAATGACGATTTGCATGAAATCATCCAAGATTTTAAATTTTTTGCCAAAGATTATAAAGACAAACATTTTTGCCGGGATATTTTCACTAATGAGCCCAGATATTGTATGGGTGACGAAGAAATGTATAATCTTTATATACTGTTAAAAACATTATGCGACAAGGCGACTTTTAAATACAAACAACCCGGGTCTATAATATTAGCCCAGGAATTAGCCAGTGTTATGGCAAACCAAAACATTGTTAAAAACAACCAGTATACATACGCATCAAATGGGGTAGAGTTTGTTCACAGACATAAAATGTTTATGTTTGGTGAATTACAAAAACAATATTAAGGTATTATAATACCATATAGATTTTTCTTGACTTTTGTGCGGGTTTGATACATAATATGCCCGCTATTTTAAACAAACACTAAAAGGTAAAAACAATGGCACAAACAAAATCATTGAAAAAATGCGAATTAGAAGCCAAATGGTATCTGATTGACGCAACAAATTGCACATTGGGTCGTTTGGCTGCTTTTACAGCGAACATCCTTCGTGGCAAAAACAAACCAACATGGACACCAAACATGGATTGCGGTGATCATGTTATCATTATTAACGCTGACAAAGTCGCTTTGACAGGCCACAAAGATGAAAAAACAAAATTCTTTTGGCACTCTTTATGGACAGGCAGCACCAAAGAAAGAACTTTGGGTCAAATGCGCAGTGAAAAACCAGAAAAATTGGTTACAAACGCTGTTAAACGCATGATGGGCCGTCGCACAGCAGTTGCTTTGGCAAACAAACGTTTAACTAAATTACACGTTTACGCTGGCGCAGAACACAAACATGCCGCACAAAATCCAGTTGTTATCGATTTTGCAAGTTTGAATCGTAAAAATAAAAGGGGTGAATAATGGCAGAAACAAAGAAAACAGCAGCAACAAAAACAGCTGCTAAGACAACAGCAAAGAAAGCAGCCCCTGCAAAAAAAGAAACAGTAAAAAAAGCAGCGGCTCCAAAAGCAGCAGAAGCAACAGTTGCAACAACCAAATTAACAGGTTCTGTTTATGCAACTGGTAAACGTAAAGATTCTGTCGCACGTGTATATTTGACACCAGGTAAGGGCAAAATCACAATTAACGGCGTTGAAATGAAAGTTTATTTCAAACGTCCTGTGTTACAAATGATTTTGGTTCAACCATTTGATATTACAAAACGCGATGGTTCTTATGACGTTGTTGCTATGGTCCAAGGCGGCGGTTTATCAGGTCAAGCAGGTGCTGTAAAACATGGTATTTCAAAAGCTTTGGAAAAAGCAGAACCAGATTTGCGTAAAGCATTGAAAGCTGCTGGATTCCTTACACGCGATAGCCGTGTTGTTGAACGTAAACACTATGGTTTCCACAAAGCACGTCGTTCAACTCAGTTCAGCAAACGTTAATGTCTGCGAATTGGAAACAAAAAAACCGCCGTTTTGGCGGTTTTTTTATATAAACAAAAACAAAATTTAACGATGATTTACCATTTCTGTTTTTACTATATTGCTTTTCAACTGATTGTATCTGTTAGATTGTGCAAAGCAGGTTCCTGCAAGAATCATACCTATAAAAATTCCTACGAACAAAGCAACTTTATCTGCACGTTCCAAATCTGACCATTCACGTTCTGTTTTAAATTTTTTCATTTTTTACCTTTTTGGTTCATATACACACAGTATTATTAACCAAAAAATATTATTTGTCAACTTTTATCTTTGCTTCTGAAAAATAGTTGAAAGATCTGTTTCTTGAGACCATGTGCCTTTTTTCTTGCTGTCTATAACCCCTAATGTTACTGCAGCAACAATTCCCGCACCAATCATCCATGGCAACACATCATATTTAGCCATAATCCACATTGTTTCACAAAAACGTTTAAAATCTGACTTTTTATTCATATTATTTCCTTTTTACTGAGCGTTTACATCAACACTGTCATCGTAAACATACCACAGCTGATTATTATATTCAACCTCTAATCTGCGCGAAGAACCAGTAGTCATTGGAACATTTGTTTGTGTCATGTTTCCAAAGAAATCTGGTGTGCCGTCGTTATCAACATCCACATTTAAAGACGGTGTTGTCTGGTGTGTGCTGCGTAAATACACTATATCATTTTCCATTCTTAATATTCTGCCACACTGTTCGGCATTCGACATACCTGCTGGCGAATATAATGAATTCGGGCAGGGTGTTATCCCCTGATTTGTTTCACCCGGCAAAAACGCACCGCCAGAGCAATAATTATTTTGTTCACATAATTGACATGTTTGACTGTTTAATGGCAAGTAATAACCACCAACGCATCTAATAAAACTATCATCTATTTCTATACAAGCGCCTTCGCTTTGCATTGAACCGGTTGGGCTACCATCAGCCGTATAACCATCATCACAGGTACATGTTGGAAGAGCATTGCCTGCCTCTGAACTACTGTGCGCGCCGCATGCCACACACGTACCACCTGACGCACGTTTACCGGCCACACAAGATTTTCGTGCATAATATGTTGTAACGGCTGGTGTTGTAGTGGTTGGCGATATTGTTATCACTGCTACATCGGTAACACCGTTTGTTGCTGCCCAACTATCTGTAGCCGCATACAAATTGCCATATTGACCAGAGAAACTGATATTAGGCAACGTACATTCGGTATTATAAAATAATTTTAATTGTGCATTATTTGTAGTAATAGCATCTGCGACGACAGAACATCCGGTTCCACCATTAGCGTATATATTTCCAGAATAACCATTTTTATTCAAAGATATTAAATAATAACAATCCGTCTGTTCGTCCGAACCCGCCACACTGGTCCAACCAGTACCAATTTCCGCAGCACAACTATATAAGCCCTGGTCTTCATTACTAAAATTCAACAGCCCCCCAGGGCACCAATTTCCAGCCGTACAGGCAACACAAGTTTCAGAATTCGCCGGCAAATATGTACCCGCAGAACATACTGCAACCCCAGAGTTGCTGTAACAATCGGCACTGCTTGTTGAAGTTTCAGTATCAGTAATTTCACCAGGATCACAAGCGTTTCTTGTACTTACAGAACCATAACCTGTCGTACTTGCCCCAGAATAATGTCCAAAACCAACATTTTCGCAAACCGAACCACCAATTATTTGCGGCGTCGTAAACGACCCAGCAACAAAATCACCAGTTCCGTCATTACCAAAAAAACGTCCGCTGACCTGATCATACATACCAATTGCATTATCTGATACACGACGTACAGGAATAAAATCAAATATTAAATTGTCATTTTCGTATATTTTAAACCAGTGAATACGCCCTTCAAGCATTTTGTCATTAGTCCCCGCACCATTTGAAAACAATTTATAAGTATTTGCAGATTGAATAGAACCGACAAATTCTTGATTTGTACTCGATCCAATTCCAACCACTATCAAATCTCTTTTATTACCATGAATTTTATAATTTACTGTTCTTCTTTCTTCGGCGTTAAATGTTCCACCAGCAGTTATTTTGCTTCCATAGTTTACTCCGTCGATGACTTGTTCGACCCAAAGGCCAAACTTGTTATCTTTAAAATTTATTGCATGCCCACTCGTAGCATCCTGGTTTCCAGCAAAATGCCCAATATTACCTCTTACTTGCGAACCTGAACTTGTTTCAAATTGCGCTTCAAAACTTGTAAAAGACGCAGGTATAGAATATCCAGTATCTATATACTGTGTTCCACTGGCTTCTATATAATCCAATTTTTCATATTCACCAGTCCATTTACCCGCAGGACAGGTTATCTTACAATCAGAAATATCTGTTTTTCCATCAGCAGTGTCATCATCATATCCCGTTGGACATGTTTTACATTCATTTCCGCTTTTGTATTCCAAACCTGTACAGGAAAACACAATGTCTACTTCACAGGCAATTTTATTATTCCATAAACTGTCATACACCGTATAAACGCGACTGGTTCCTGCAGGACAGCCATCAGTAACACTTAAAAGATTCGACTTGTTAAACACACCATCAAACAACTTGTTTGCTGATTGATTTTTTAATCCAGAAAACAACGTTGCAGGAATATATTTACCACTTAATCCTGTGGTTCCTTGGAACGTATACATAAACATAGTAGGTGCTGCACCATCTATACCAGAAAACAGATTTGCCGGCAAATCCGATAACGCAGAACATTCATAAAAGGCACTTCGAAACATACTTTCTGCCGAACCACTTACTCCATTAAATATATTTTCCGGTATACTTACAAGTTTTGAACATTTATCAAACACGGAACGGAATAAATTCTTTTTTGCCTTTGTCACACCAGAAAACAGAGTGGGGCTGACACTTGTTAAATTCGAACATCCGTGACAAAATTCAAAAAATGTTGGATTTTGATTATTATTAGAACCATCACCTAACGTTGGAAACACTGAACCAACACTGCCTGATATACTTTGAATTAATGTTGGACTTCCCGCTGTCCCCGTAGAGATGTTCGTACTGGTTTGACCAAATCTGATTGCCGCACCAGACGGATCTTTATCGTTGCTATATTGTGTCGTATTATATTCTGTTGCCAATCCACCAAATTTTATAAATTTGACACCACCAGAGGAATAAGTATGAGAATATTCTGTTGGTGTTGTATCATTTCGTATTATTGGCTCTGTGGTACCATCCCCCCAATCAACATAAAATGTTCCAGCAGCAGATAAAACAAATTTAAATGTTTTATTTGTGTTCAAATTGGTTGTCGTTATCAAGAATTTTTCTTCGATACACACACCGTTTACTTCAAATTCATTTGATGCACAATCAACAGCATTTGCATTAAACAACGCAACAAAAAACACCAGTGCTGCAAACAACGCAGTTCGTGCAACACACAGAAAACGGGCAAAAATTGACATGTTGCCTTTCTCTTCCTTATTTCTTATGGATATATGTTAGAAAAAACGGTATTTTTAAGCAAGTGTTTTTTAAGTTATTTATGCATTTTTTCGTCGCATTTTTTGTTGAATTTCTAAAAAAATATTTGTATAATCACCCCCAGTTTATATACCCAAAGGAAAAACATATGTTTACAAAAGAAAAAATTAAAGATTTACATTATTCAGTATCTGGTAAAATTGCAGCCTCTGATTTACAAACAGTTGCAGACGAAGTTTTAACAGAATACGGCAAAACAGCAAAAATGCCTGGATTTCGTACTGGACATATTCCATTATCTGTATTGCGTCAAAAATTCAATGCTAATGCTTGGGGCGAAGCCATTGACAGAGCATTAAATAATGACTTACAAAAGTATTTAGCAGAAAAACAGGTACGTCTTGCCGCACAACCAAAAGTAGATATGGCCGGATATGAAATGGGTAAAGATGTTGAATATTCTATGGAATTTGATATTTTGCCAACATTGCCAAAGATTGATTTGGACAAAATTACTGTAACCAAAAAAATCGCTAAATTTGATGAAAAAGAAGTTGATGTTGCATTAGAAAACATCCGTAAATCACGTAGTGTTGCCGAAAAACAAGATGAAAAATATGTTGCAAAAGACGGTGATGTCGCAGTTATCGATTTCAAAGGGTTTATTGGCAAAGAAGCATTTGAAGGCGGCGAAGCAACAAAACATCATTTGATTTTGGGTTCTGGTTCTTTTATCCCAGGATTTGAAGATCAAGTTATTGGGCACAAAGCAGGGGACGAATTTGATGTAAACGTCACATTTCCAAAAGAATATCATGCAGAAAATTTAGCTGGTAAAAAAGCCCGCTTTGAAGTAAAAGTTCACGAAGTTCGCAAACATATTTTGCCTGAAATGAATGATGAATTGGCGAAAGAAGTCGGTCAAGAATCTGTTGAAAAATTAAAAGAACATATTCGTAAAATCATCACAGACCAATACACAGAAGTCGCTCAACGTGAAATGCGCAACGAACTGTTAGATGTTTTGGCAGACAAAGTAAAAATGGATTTGCCAGAAACTTTGGTTGAACAAGAATTAGCCATGGCAAAACAAGAACACGAACATCACAACGCCGAACATGGACACGATCATAAATGGGACGAAAAGCAAGAAAAGAAAGATGCCGAACGTCGCGTTAAATTAGGACTTATATTGGCAGAATGGGGCACACAAAACAAAGTAGAAGTGACCCGTGAAGATTTGCAACAGGCTATCTGGGCAGAAGCATCACGCTATCCAGACCCAAAACAAATCTTTGAATTCTATAACAAAAATCAAAATGCCGTCGCTATGTTGCGTGGTATGGTTTTTGAAAGAAAAGCTTTGGATGCAATGTTGTCTCATGTAAACCAAAAAGAAAAAACAGTTCCTGCAGAAGAGCTGTTTAAACAAGCATCAGCAAAATAAAAACGACCGCCCAAAGTGGCGGTTTTTTATTACTAAAAAGTATTGACATTTTACCTTTTTTGTCTATAATGTTCATATACAACAACAAAAAGGCACAATAAATGAGCAAAATATTAGATCTTTTTAAAAATCTTAAACAAGATATGCATGAAACACATAATGCAGAAGCGTTGAAACACATTCTGCCAGAAACAATCGTGTATGACATGATGCATCATTTTTCAAACAACAAAAAAACTAAATCCGAAACTCTTAAAAAATTCAAAGAATTATTGCTTAAACAGCCATATGTTTATCACGCTGCTTTGAACACAGCATCATATGAACACGAAAATTCACAAAACAGAGTTTTATTGCACGGTGTCTTATTTAAAGCTTTGTTTAATTTATATATCAACCACTTAAAGAAACCTTTAAACAGCGTATTGTTATCCAGTTTATATAATGATTTTGAACAAGAAAGAACCATTATTGAATTCACAGAATATAACGATATACCGAAACGCTATCGTGGAATATTTGTTCCATACGACCAAGACAGATATGTTTTAAATGTCCCACATTCAGAAATGATTATTTCCTGCAACAAAAAGAATTTAAAACAACTAGAAAAATTATTGTTGCGCGCGAATATGTTATTGCCAGTGGTATATAAAACAAAAATTGAATCAGACCCAACAAACTGGGAAAGATTAAACAATTTTGAATCAAAACAAAAAAAATGGTCGCATCCAGCTTTTGTTGAAAGTCGTTTTGCATCAAGCAACATCACCGACGAACAATTAGCCGTCATTCGCGAATTGCACGACATTTTTGTTGAAATAGCCAAAATTACTTATCCGGTTATAACAAAACAACGCGAAGATTCTGTTGCCCAGGAGTTGTTTGCAGAATACCAAAAAGAATTACAACAAAAAGATATCTTCGTACGCGCCCAGAACGAAGCAAAAACATTAAAAGCAAACCAGGAAGAAGTTATCAAAAATACATACAAAGCATTTAAAAACAAAAAGAAACAATTAAAAACTAATTACAAAGAATTTCATTCTGATTTGTTAAACATGTTAGCAACAGAAACGCGTATCTGCACAAAATAACTAAAACCGCCTGAAATATGGCGGTTTTTTCTTGATTTCTTTTTTGGTTTTTTACTATACTGATTGCACAGGGGCAGAGAGATAACAAGAAAGGAAAGAAAAAAAATGAAAGCTTATCTTGATATTCTGAAAAACTGTCTTGAAAACGGCACTAAATCTGATAATCGTACAGGAATTCCAACAATTCGTATCCCATGGGGTGCAACATTTGAACACAATATGGAAAACGGATTTCCTTTAATTACAACCAAGAAAATGGGATTAAAAAATATATCTACCGAATTGGAATTTTTTATAAATGGATATACCGATAAAAAATGGTTACAAGACCGCAAATGCCACATTTGGGACGAATGGGCAAACATAAAAACCTGGAAACCTTTGTATGAATTAAAAAAACGAGAATTAAAAACAGATAACTTGTTAACACCTGAATCCGATAAAAAAGCAAAAGAAGACGCCATGAATGAAACCCGTGATTTAGGGCCTATTTATGGTTGGCAATGGCGTCATTTTGGTGGCACATATGTATGGAATCCTTACGTTCCTGAATTAAACTGTAATATTTACAATCCTGGCGTTGATCAATTGGCAAACGTTATAGAAACAGCAAAAAAAGATCCTAACAATCGTCGTTTAATTGTTAATGCTTGGAACCCGATAGATATGGAAAAAATGGCTTTGCCACCATGTCATGTTATGCACCAAATATTGATTCATAATGGTAAATTAAACCTGATTTGGACTCAACGTTCTTGTGATATGTTCCTGGGTATACCATATAATATCGCATCATATGCAATGTTGCTTTTGTTATATGCAAAAGAATTGGGTTATAAACCTGGTGTTTTACGTGGTGAATTACACGACGTTCATATCTATGAAAACCATATTAATCAGGTCAAAGAACAACTGTCCCGCACACCATACAAATTACCAATCGTTGAAATACCTGACGAAAACTGGAAGGGCATGCTGAACTGGCACGCAAATGACGGTTTTGTATTAAAAGACTACATCTGTCACGAAGCCATCAAAGGTGATGTAGCACGTTAAAACAAAAACCGCCTGAAATATGGCGGTTTTTTCTTGATTTCCTGAAAAAAACTCTATATAATGTGTCTGCTTTTCACGGGTGGGCGTAAAAGCAATCCGATTAACCCCACAAGACCTCGTCTTTGCTAAGAAAAAAATATGACGATGGCAAGCTTTGTTTTAATCTCATGAAAGATTTATCCAAAGATTTATTTAATCCAGTATCCGGCGAAGATTTCGTTCAGATGTTTGATAAAAACTATGGCACACAAGAAACTTTGCAGGGCTATGCTACAAAAGGAACCGTTAAAGACATCCGTGGCGATTTTGCTATGGTTGACGTTGGTTTAAAATCCGAAGGTCGCATTCCATTAAAAGAATTCGGTGCATCCGTTCCATCAGTTGGTGACATTATTGACGTTTTCGTTGAAAGATATGAATCACGCGAAGGAACTGCTGTATTGTCTTATACAAAAGCACGTGCTGAAAAAGCATGGAAAGATTTGGAAAAGACAGTTGCAGAAGGTATCGATCCAGAAGGAACTATTATTGATGTTGTTCGCGGTGGTTACACTGTTGATATCAACGGCGTATTTGCATTTATGCCATCTTCACAAGTCGATCACAAACCTGTACGTGACGCAAAATCTTTAATCGGTTTGAAAGACAAATTCCGCGTTTTGAAAATGGACGCATTACGTACAAATGCTATTGTTTCACGTCGCGCAATCCAAGCTGACACAATCGCAGCAGCACAAAAAGAAGCTATGAAAAACATTTCATTGGGTGCAGTTGTCGAAGGAACAGTCAAAAACATCACAGATTACGGTGTATTCGTTGATTTGGGTGGTGTCGATGGTTTGTTACACGTTACAGATTTGTCTTGGAAACGTATTAACCATCCACGTGAATTGGTTCATGTTGGCGAAAAAATCAAAGTCAAAGTTATTCAATTTGATCCAGAATCTCATCGTATTTCATTGGGCGCAAAACAATTGGAAGAAGACCCTTGGGAAACAGCTTCTAAAGCATTCAATGTTGGTGATACAGTAACTGGTAAAGTTTCTTCTTTGACAGATTACGGTGCATTCATTGATTTGGGCAACAATATCGAAGGTTTGGTTCACATGTCTGAATTGTCATGGACAAACAAAAATATTCACCCAAGCAAAGTTTTGCAAAACGGTCAAGAAATCAATGTTGTTGTCTTAGACATCGACCAAGAAAAACGTCGTATTTCATTGGGTTATAAACAATTACAACCAAACCCATGGAAAGAATTTGCTGAAACACACAAAGTAGGCGACGTTATCACAGGTCCAATCAAAAACACAACTGAATTTGGTTTGTTTATCGCTTTGACACCAGAACTTGACGGTATGATTCACATTTCTGATTTGTCTTGGAATAAATTAGACGAAGAAGAATTGAAAAAATTCGTTCGCGGTCAAGAAGTCACAGCAAAAATCTTGGACATTAACCCAGAAAAAGAACGTATCACTTTGGGCATCAAACAATTGACAGAAGGCGCAGAAAACAATGCTACAACTATCAAGAAAGGTGCCGTTGTTTGTGGGACTGTTTCTGAAATCACACCTGATGAATTGATTTTGGCTTTGCCAGGCGATATCAAAGGCACAATTCGCAGAACAGATTTGTCCCGTGAAAAAGCAGAACAAGACACATCAAAATACAATGTTGGCGATTCAGTAGAAGCATCTGTTGTTTCTGTTGACGGCAACAATGTAAAATTGTCTGTACGTGCATTACAAGTGACACTGGAAAAACAAGCAGTTAAAGAATTTGCAAACGAAGCAGATTCTGGTTCTGTACTTGGTGACATTTTGGGTGCCGCAATTGAAAACAGCAAAAAATAATTTTGTTAGTTTTTAATTTTTAAAGTCCCACGTTTGTGGGACTTTTTATTTGATTTTTTAGTTAAAAAAGCAATATAATATACGTATTACCAAAGGAATATTATATGAAACCACAAATGTTTGTTTTTATGGGCGGTCAGGGCTCAGGCAAGGGTACTTTTGCTAAACTGTTAATAAAACAACAAAATAAAGATTTTAATTATATTGAAGCAGGCGCAATATTACGCACATTACCAACGGACTCTGTTATTGGCCAAAAGATTTTACATGGGGAATTATTAAACGATAATGAAATATTTCCAGTAATTT
>OMQP01000006.1 GCA_900313285.1 uncultured Pseudomonadota bacterium | reverse complement strand
GATTTTTATCGTCAAAAATATTGCGGTTGCGAATTTTCCATGCGCAAATAATAAAAATTGCATTTTGCTTTTAATTTTCTATAATTTTGTTGATATGTAACAAAAGGACTATTATGTCATCAATTTATGTATTTCCAGGCCAGGGTGCACAAACTGTTGGTATGGGTAAAGATTTGTACGAAAATAATGCCGATGCGCGTGCTGTATTTGATGAAATGGATGCGGTATTGGGTGAAAAATTATCGGATATTATTTTCAACGGTCCAATCGAAACATTAACTTTAACAGCAAATGTTCAACCGGCAATACTCGCAACATCTATTGCAATGTATCGTGCTGGTAATTATCCAAAACCAGATTACATGGCCGGACACAGTTTGGGTGAATATACAGCCCTTTGTGCAGCGGGCGCAATATCTTTGCGTGATGCTATTAAATTGGTAAGATTGCGTGGTGAATCTATGCAAAATGCAGTGCCAGCAGGCCAGGGTGCAATGGCTGTTATATTAGGAATTGAATTTGAAGAATTGAAAAAGGTTTGTGAAACCGCAGAAAGCGAAACAGGTGGTGTATGCGATATTGCAAATGATAACTGTCCGGGACAAATTGTTATATCGGGCGCAAATAATGCGATTGAACACGCTATGGAATTAGCCAAAGAAGCAGGCGCACGCCGTGCTATGAAATTGGCACTGTCTGTTCCACCACATTCACGTTTAATGGAACCTGTGGTTACGGTTATGAAAAAGGCATTGGACGAAATTGAAATAAAAACACCAATTGTTCCAATTATTTCAAATAAAACATGCAAACCTATGACAGATATTAACGAAATCAAAGACGCGCTGCTTTACCAAATAACACATGGGGTTCGTTGGCGTGAAAGTGTTTTGGAAATGGTAAATCTGGGTATAGATGATTTAACTGAAATTGGCCCAGGCGAAGCACTGATTGGTATGACAAAACGCACAACAGATAAAATAAACGCACATAAATAAGGATTAAATATGTTTGAATTAAAAGACAAAGTTGTTTTAATCACAGGTGCCACAGGTGGCATTGGTGGTGCAATTGCACAACAAATGAAAAATGCCGGGGCAACTGTTGTTGTAACTGGACGTAACCTTGAAAAATTGTCCAGTTTTGACGATTCTTTTATCAAAATTCAATCTGATTTATCTGCTGATGGTGCTGCTGAAAAACTGATTGCTGACACTATTGAAAAAGCAGGGCGCATAGATATTTTAATTAACAATGCTGGAATCACTGCTGACACACTGATGATGCGTATGACTGACGAACAATTCGACAATGTTTTAAATACTAATCTGCGCGCAACATTTAAAATGTGTCGCGCTTGTTTAATGCCAATGATGAAGCAAAGATTTGGTCGTATTATAAATATGGCATCTATTATCGGCACAATTGGTGGTGCAGGCCAGGCAAACTATGCTGCATCTAAGGGCGGAATTATCGCAATGACAAAATCTATTGCAGCAGAAGTCGCATCACGTGGAATCACTGCAAATGCCATTGCACCTGGTTTTATTAAAACACCAATGACAGATGTATTGCCAGATGAATTAAAATCAAAATATTTGGAACAAATACCTGCGGGACGTTTTGGTGAACCAATCGATATTGCAAACGCATGCGTATTCTTGGCAAGTGATGAAGCATCTTACATCAACGGTCAAACAATTCATGTAAACGGCGGAATGGGGCGTTTTTAATAAATGCAAAATTATGATGTGATTGTTATTGGTGGTGGACATGCCGGGGTAGAGGCCGCGGCTGCATCTGCACGTCGTGGTGCAAAAACCTTGCTTTTGACAATGCGCGAAAGTGATATTGGTGCTATGTCTTGTAATCCGTCCATTGGCGGTCCAGGAAAATCACAAATGGTTGCCGAAATGGCTACATTCGGCGGTGTTATGCCAAATGCTGCAGACAGTGCCGGTATTCATTGGCGAACATTAAATGCATCACATGGTGCTGCAACCCAGGCACTGCGCGCACAAATAGACCGAAATTTTTATCACAATGCGGTTATGAAAATATTAAAAAACACACCAAATTTAGATGTGGTTTTTGAATCTGTTTTTGATTTAGATTTAAAAAATAAAACAGTAAACAAAAAATATTCTGCTAAATCTGTTGTGTTAACGACCGGAACTTTTTTAGGTGGTCTGGTTACACGCGGAAATGAAAAAATCGCATCTGGTCGTTTAATGGATAATGGTGAATACCAGGAAAATGATTCGCATATTTCATCTGTTTTAAAAGATAATGGTTTTGAATTATTAAGATTGAAAACGGGGACACCTGCACGAATATATCGCGACAGTATAGATTTTTCTGTATGCGAAGAACAACCGGGCGATGTACCACACGATTGGTTTGGTTTGGGCGATAAAAATAATACAATAAATGACAAATGTTTTATCACACACACAAATGAAACAACGCATGAAATAATTCGTCAAAACATAAAAAATGCACCTATGTATAATGGCGACATACGCGGACTTGGCCCACGGTATTGTCCATCACTGGAAGATAAAGTTATGCGTTTTCCAGAACACAAAACACATCATGTGTTTTTGGAACCCGAAGGATATAACAGCGATTTAATTTATCCAAACGGAATATCTACTTCATTTGGCGCCGATATCCAAGGAAAATTGTCGCATAGCACGATATGGATATGCAATTGAATATGACGCCATTGATGCACGCGTGTTAAAAAACACTTTGGAATCAAAAGATATTTCTGGGTTATTTTTTGCCGGACAAATAAATGGAACCAGTGGTTATGAAGAAGCTGCAGCCCAGGGTTTAATTGCTGGTGCCAATGCGGCAGCACACGCATTAAATATTGAACCATTGGTTGTTGACAGAACAAATTCTATGATTGGTGTTTTGATTGACGATATAACAACATTGGGTGTTGATGAACCGTATCGTATGTTTACTTCGCGTGCAGAATATCGTTTAAATCTGCGTGCAGATAATGCGATAATGCGATTGGGTGATATATCTGAAAAATTAGGTTTAATCACAAAAGATTTGCATGAACAAATTTTAAATATGCGCAAAAGCACAGCCACAGAAAATGATAAATTTTATGCAGGATACATACAAAGAAACGAACGCGAAATTGCAAATTATAAACGGGATGCCGAATTAAAAATACCGGTAAATTTTGATTACAAAAACATGCCGGGGTTAACGAATGAATTGGTTGAAAAATTGACCAAAACACGCCCACAAAATATTGCTGCATTATCAAGAATACCAGGTATGACCCCGGCCGGAATAATGGTAGTAATGCGTAAAATAAAAAGTGGAAAATATATATTGTAATAAACAATTATCTATTTTTACTTTCTTCTTTTTGTTATACCAATAACTGTTTCGTTAGGTTCTACATCTCTTGTAACTATTGCACCAGCGCCAATTTTTGCATTTTCGCCAATTGTAATTCCAGGCAATATAGTTGCGTTTGCACCGATAGATGCACCACGTTTTATAATAACAGGTTCCAATACCCAATTTTTATTTCGTGATTTTGGGTATCTATCGTTACAAAAAGTTGCATTTTGTCCGATAAAAACATTATCTTCTATAATAGTACCATCCCAAATATAAACGCCACATTTAATTGTTACGTTATCACCAATAACAACATCGTTTTCAATAAAACAATGTGAGCATATGTTGCAATTTTCGCCTATCTTAGCATTTGGCAAAACAACACAAAATTGCCATATATTAGTGTCTTTACCAATATTATTACTTTGAACATTTGATGTATGGTGTATCATTCTTTTCCTCTTTATTAAAAAAAATAAACCGCCAACGAAATTGGCGGTCGGGCGTTTTCAAAATCATAAAGCGAATGATCCCGAGCTTTTGGCGAACCTATTTTATAACTACGGACACCCGACCTTTAACAGTCAGGTAACGATGCAAAACATCGTTTACATGGATTACGATACATTCTGTACCGCGCTTTATGAGTTTTGAAAGACCCGAACCCAATTCCCATTGGATTCACTTTAAATTATAACAAAAACATTATAAAAATAAATAAATAAATTTAAAAAAAGTTTATACAAAAAACTTTTGCTAAACTATCGATATCGTTAGATATAATGGTAGTAATGCGTAAAATAAAAAGTGGAAATAAATAAAAATATATATTATATTACCGCTATCGCCGGTTTAGCTCAGTTGGTAGAGCATCTCATTCGTAATGAGGGGGTCGTAGGTTCAAGTCCTATAACCGGCACCACTAAAAAAACAAAAAATACCGGCAAATGCCGGTATTTTTATACATTTTTATCTTTCGCGTTACACCATTTGGCTACTGGGCAATGTTCACAATCTGGACGCAATGCCTTGCATGTATAACGTCCATGTAAAACCATTACATGATTTACAATTGCATGATATTTTTGTGGAATTATTTTTAATAATTTTTCTTCTACTTTTTCTGGTGTGTTTTCTTTTTCACCAACCCAACCGTATCGGTGGGCATTACGAAAAACATGTGTATCAACACCAATATTTGGTGCGTTCCACAAAACATTCATAACAACATTAGCCGTCTTTTGACCAATACCACCCAATTTCATCAGTTCATTTCTGTTATGATATTTTTCTGGAAATTTATAATTTATATCATCGCTGTTTTCGCCATGTAATTGGGATGCCAGTTTTATAATACTGGTTGCCTTGTTATTAAAGAAAGAAATAACACGTATGCGTTCTTTAAGTCCGTCCAGGCCCAATTTCAGCATCTTGTCCGGACTCGGTGCAATTTTGAATAATTCAGGTGTAACTTCGTTGACTTTTTTGTCGGTTGCCTGAGCAGATAAAATCACAGCCACAGCAAAAGTAAATTCATTTGTTGAATATAATTCAGACCGGATATTCATATTCAATGTTTTTGGAACATTTTCAAAATAAATATCCGGTGTAAGAGTTATGTTCGATTTAGCCATTTACTTTTTCTATACTGATTGCAAAATTGTAATCTTCGATTTGTGTTGCAAATTGTTCTGCATTTCCATTTTCCATTTCAACAACCAGTGCATCATGCATAATGCGTTTTTTATGTGTTTCGATTGCATTAGACAATGCGACATCTGCCGTATAAACTAATTTGATTCTGTCTGAAACATCCAAACCGGCCGCTTTACGTGAATCTTGGATAAAACGCAATGCATCATTTACTAAACCTTCGGCAATCAGTTCACTGTTGATTTCTGTATTCAGCACAACAACCGCTGTACTGTCTGGCAGGGCAGCACCGCTTACACCATCTTTCACGGTTAAACGATTTTCAAATTCGTCAGCATTTAATACATATTCACCAACAACCAATTTATCATTTTCAATTGTGTATTCGCCACGTTTAACAGCCGGTATAATATCTTTCAATGCACCACCAAGGCGTGCACCTATTTTTGGTGTAATCAGGTATATAAAACTGTCTGCGACTGATTTAATGTCTTCGATAAATTTAATTTCTTTGACATTTAATTCGTCACGTATAATATCGCCATATTCGCGCATATCAACACCTGCAATTGTTGCATCCTGAAGTGGCAAACGATTACGCAATTTATATTGTTCACGTAATTGTTTCCCGGTTGATACTATCATTTGAACACGACGCATATCTGTTAATATTTTTGTATCTGTGTTTCCTGCTGTTGGCCAATCTTCCAAATGCACAGATTCTTTACCTGTTAAATTCTTGAATATATATTCGCTGATAAATGGTGCAAATGGTGCCAATAATTTACAAAATACAACCAATACATAATGCAATGTTTCAAATGCACTTACATCTTCGTTCCAGAATCTGTCACGATTACGACGGATGTACCAGTTATTCAAAACATCCAAGAAACGAACAAATTCTTTAACTGCGATATCTGGTTTATATTCATTTAATGCAGATGTTGTTATTTTAACCAATTCATTCAATTCAGCCAAGATATACTTATCCAATAAATTATCGGAACTTGGTTCATTTTCAACAGTGATATTTCCTGCATTCGCATAAAGTGTAAAGAAGTGATATGCGTTCCAAAGCGGTGTTAAAATTGTTTTAATTGAATCATTAAACACTTTACCTTCTTTATCAACACCGACACCTTCTGCTTTCATAAAATTGCTGCCCTGGATAAACAAACGAATTGCATCTGCGCCATATATTTCGATTTGTTCACTTGGGTCAACATAGTTATGCAGTGATTTAGAAAACTTACGTTTTTGTTCATCTAAAATCATGCCGTTCACAGATACTGTTTTAAATGCAGGTTTATCAAATAACGCAACCGCCATAATCATCAAAGAATAAAACCAACCACGTGTTTGATCTTGGCCTTCGATAATATAATCTGCCGGAAAATTTGCTTTGAATTTATCACTGTTTTCGAACGGATAGTGTAATTGCGCAAATGGCATAGATCCGCTTTCAAACCAGCAATCTAAAACATCACTGATACGGTGCCATCCATCTTTTGTTAATGCATCCAATGTTGGACGATGTAAATCTTCAATCTTTACACCAAAGAAATCTTCCATTTCTTTGATTGAACCAAAGATTTTATACTCGCCGTCTTTTTCCCAAATTGGCAATGGAACACCCCAAAATCTGTTTCTTGAAATACCCCATTCACGAGCATTTTCAATCCACGACATAAAACGGTTGCCTGCACTGGTCCAATTTGTTTCATTTTTAGTTATTTCAACCAAACGTTCACGAATTTTTGGCACATCAACATACCATGCGTCTGTCGCACGATAAATCAATTTTTCTTTACTGCGCGGTCCAAAAGGATAGCTGTGTTTATGTTGATCTTTTTTAACCAAAATACCATTTTGCTTTAACCATTCAATTATTTTTGGATTTGCTTCAAAAATATTTTGACCAGCCCAATCAGTAACAGATTTATCAAAATTCCCGTAATCATCAACATTTAAAATTACTGGGAACTTTGAATTCAATGCCTTGGCTGCCCAATAGTCATCATCACCAAAAGCTGGTGCAATGTGAACTATACCGGTACCATCGCCATCACTGACATAATCTGCAGGAATTATTTGATGTAATAAAGGATTTGAATTTTCATAATAATTAAATATAGGTTTGTAATGTAAACCAACTAAATCTTCACCTTTTACGCTTCCAAGATTTTCACTTTCACCGAATACTTTTTCATATGCTTTTAAACGCGATGCAGCCAAAACATAAACATGACCATCGCTGTGTTTCATACGCACATATTCCATGTTTGGATTAACTGCTAATGCAGAATTTGCAGGCAATGTCCACGGTGTTGTTGTCCATGCAATTGCTCGATCACCATTTTCCAATTCAAACCAAACTGTTACAGTATCATCAACAATATCTTGATATTCACTGGAGGCCTCACTGTTTGATAAAACCGTTCCTAACTTCCAATCATATGGATTAACTTTGAAATCTTTATAAAGCAAACCTTTGTCATATAATTGTTTCAAAGCCCATATCACAGATTCCATATAGTTTTTATCCATTGTACGATATCCGTGATTTTCGCCACCATCGACCCAACGACCTATGCGTTCAATAAAACGCAACCATTCGTTTGTATATGTCATAACGTCTGTACGGCACATATCACAAAATGCAGCCATACCATTATCAGCAACAATATCTTTTGCAGATTTTCCCTGTTTTTTTTCAACACTATTTTCAGCAGGCAATCCATGACAATCCCAACCAAGTTCACGAACAACATGTTTGCCATTCATAGTGTGAAAACGCGAAACCATATCTTTTATTGCAGACACACCTAAATGCCCCCAATGTGGCAACCCATTTCCAAATGGTGGACCGTCATAAAAATTAAATGGTTCACCCATCTTTGTTTTATTCAAAGATTTATGAAAAGTATCATCCTCACGCCAGAATTGAAGAACGCTGTGTTCTATTTCTGAAAAATTGGCTTTTGGTTCTGTTTTTTTATATGACATCTTGGTTGCCTTTTATATTAAAAATGGCGCTTTACGCGCCCCAGCACAACGCCAAAGCGCAGTACCATTTATTTAATAATAATTATTGTGTTTGTTTTCATGTGCCTATTTATACAATGATTTTTATAAAAAATCAAGTTTTTGCATCTATTTTAACACAACCCTAACATTATCATTGACAAAAACACTTTGTGTGTAATAATTGCGTCGACAAAAGGGTATAAGTATGCCAACAAAAGAATTATCTGTTGAAGAAATCACGAGCATTATAAAAAGCCATCCAATATACGAAACATCTGATAAAGTATGTCAAATGTATCGTGTTGGTGATTGCACCGCATTGGTTGTTATCAACCGTGACAACAACGAAAATGTTCTGTCTGCCAGTTGTAAAGCAGGGTTTAGATTCAAGAAATTCTTTGGTGATCAGGCAAAACAAATTAGCAACGCATGCAGGGGAAAATAAAAAATGTTAACAACGAAAGATAAAGTTAAAGAATTAGTAGAATTTTTGCTCCACGGGCAAAACGTATCTTGTCTTGTTTGTAAAAATAAAATGTATGCCCCTGTTGGTGTTTCTGTTGTTATGACATATAAATTTGAAGTAAAAGACATGGAAATAATCTATGACAAATGGTTTGTCGAAGATTTTGAAGATGCTTCCAAAATGCAATTACCAGGGTGTGAACACCATGACCAATTGGTAAAGGGCAGTGGCGTTACGGTTCTTTCAAAAAAAATGGGCAGCTTTATTTTCCATGGCAACAAAGCAAACGAAATTATAAATGCATGTGAAATTGGTCGTGATATTACATCACATATAATGAAATCAGCACACACATTTACAAAATAAAAATACCGGCATTTGCCGGTATTTTTATTATTTATGCACGCAATTTTGCGCCACATTTATTTTCTATATTTTTTATCACTTTATCTTGAATATCCAATAACTCTTTATCCGACATATTGCTTTCTGGATAAATAGTAATCGTAAACGCTATAGATTTTTTGCCATTTCCCATATCAAATGCATCAAATATAACAGCATGATCAATATGTGAATCTGACGCAATAGCCGTTGATATAATTTTTTCTGCCGCAAAATCATTATCAACTACAAATGCAAAGTCACGCGTTATCGGCATAAATTCTGTTATCGGTGTTTTTTTGTATTTTGGATTTTTTGGTAAATCATCAACATTTTCTATTATACCGACAAAAACTTTTGTTTTGATATGTAATTGTTTTGCAACAGATGGATGCAATTCACCAAATTCACCCAGAACTTTTTTACCCTGGACAATTTTTCCATATTTATATGGATGCGCCCAAAGCGGTGCATTTGTTGTATCGATTGTATATTTTTGTGCCCCCAGCAAAGACACTAAATCTGCCTTTACATCAAACACATCGACATTTCTGTTTCTTTTCTGCCAATGCTTTGGCGATGTTTCACCACTGCGTACTATACAAATCGCTGTATGTTGTTCACCTGATTTATCACTGTCGAAAACAGTTCCTAATTCGAACATATTTAAATCTGGAAATCCACGTTTTTCATTATTTGCGACAGCGATTAACAAATTGCCTAACAAATTGTTTCTTGCGGTGTCCAAATCGCTAATAATAGGATTTGCTATTTTGATTATTGGTTTGTCTGTTAATAAACTTTCAACTTTTGAATTACCAAAACCAAAAGTGACCGCTTCGTTCAATCCGCGATTTGCTAATTTTTGTTTTAATTCCAAATTCATATCATTATGAATGGCTGTAATTGTATTTTGTGGTATTTCTTTCAAACCGATTTTATCGTAACCATAAATACGAACCAATTCAGAAACTATGTTTTCAGGAATTACTATATCAACCCTTTGTGATGTTGGTGTAATACCCCAATTGCCTTTTTTATCTTCTTTGATATCAAAATGCAATTTATTCAAAATTTCTTTTTGGGTTTTTGAATCTATTTGAATGCCTGTCTTTTGTTCCAGTAAATTTGGATTATAAACCACAGATTCTGGTGTATAGGACATACGACCTGCGCCACCAACATTTACAATTTTACCGCCACATGCATCCATTATAATTTTGGCTGCTTTTGATAAAGCACGCAATGTTCCGTCTGGATCTATGCCACGTTCATATCTGTATGAAGAATCTGTTGATATTCCATGTCTTTTTGCAGATTTACGAACGGACACCGGATTAAAATATGCAGATTCTAATATAATATTTTGTGTTTTATCTGTGGTTGAACCTCGTGCGCCACCAACAACCCCGGCCAAAGCCAAAATACCAGCGTCATCTGTTATAACCAAATCTTTATCACATAATTCATGTTCATTTCCAAAAAGGTCTGTGAATTTTTCTCCTGGTTTAGCCATACGAACAGTAATATCACCAACTATTTCATCGGCATCAAAACAATGCATAGGTTGTGCTAAATCATAACAAATATAGTTTGTTGCGTCTATTGGGGCATTCTTTGGATTTATTCCAGCAGACAACAAACAATTTTGAATTGTTTTATTTGACGGTGCGTTTTTTATTCCATGAATTTCACAAAAACGATACGTTGGGCATGCATCTGCAGCAACCAAATTAACTTTACGTGTTCCTTTTACTTCTTTTAATTCTGTGATTTTTTCATCAACAAATTCACCCGCATCTGCCGCAGATAAATCCAGCGCAATACCACGCACAGATAAATAATCAGGACGATTTGGTGTAATAGATGTTTCAAGTACCGCAGAACCTGTTCCAGCCAATGCCGATATTGGTTGACCGATTGTTTCAGATTTTTCATCTAATTCGATAATACCACTGTGATCATCGCTAATACCCAATTCTTTTGCGCTGCACATCATACCATTTGATTCAACACCGCGTAATTTTCCAGGTTCAATAACCGTATCACCAATTTTACATCCAGGCAATGCCAGTGCAGAAACCAAACCTTCGCGGGCATTTGGTGCACCACACACAACCTGACGCAATTTACCTGTTCCATCGTCTACCTTCAAAACATGCAAATGATCAGAATTTTCATGTGGTTTACATTCGACGATTTTTGCCGCAATTGGCAAAATTGGATTATATAAATCTTCTACTTCCAAACCAATGGCTGTCAATTTATCAGCAATTTGTTCTGGGGTTAAATCTGTTTTTAAATATTGTTTTAACCAAGAATAAGACCACTTCATTTTATAACCCCTTTATTAAAAACCACTGTTTTTCAACCAACGAATATCGCCATCATAGAATTTTCGCAAATCGTTTAAGCCGTATTTTATCATAGCCATACGATCCCACCCAAAACCAAATGCGAAACCCTGATATTCATTTGGATCTATATTACAATTTTTTAATACATTTGGATGAACCATGCCTGCGCCACCCATTTCAAGCCATTTATCCCCCCATTTCATATCAAATTCAACAGAAGGTTCTGTGAATGGAAAATAAGACGGACGAATACGAATTTCAATATCACGTTCAAAGAATTTTGAAAGCATTGAACGTAATGTCCCAATTAAATCAGACATTGTTATGTTCTTATCAACGTACAAACCTTCCATTTGGCCAAACATACAAGAGTGCGTTGCATCTAATTCTTTACGATAAGTAGAACCAATGGCAAATATTTTTATAGGTGCACCATGTTTTTCCATCGCACGAATTTGAATTGCTGATGTTTGAGTTCGCATTACATTACCGTTTTCCAAAAAGAATGTATCCTGCATATCACGGGCAGGGTGATATTCTGGGGTATTTAACGCGGTAAAATTATGCCAATCATCTTCAATTTCTGGGCCTGTCCAAAGTGTAAAACCAAAAGATTCCATAATCGCAGATAATTCTTTTAAACTTTGTGTCAATGGATGCAGTGTTCCACGATTTTCAGGTTCATTATCCAATGTCACATCAACATATTCTGTGGCTAACTTTGCATTTAATGCTGCATTTTCTAATTCTGTCTGTTTTTCTTTGAATAATTGACGTAATTCGCTGTTTTCTGCATTTATAACCGCACGTTCATCATTGGATAAATTTGCCATTGTCTTCAATTTGGCAGTCATTGTTCCATTTTTTCCAAACGTATCCGTATACAGTGCCTGTAATTCTTCGATAGATTTAGCATTTTTAATTTTATCTTTCATTTTTACCCCGTTTATAAAAAGAATAAGACCGTATCTCTACGGCCTTAATTTTAACAAAACAAAACCCTTGCCGTAAAGCGTTATTTCGCAGATCCGGCAATAAATCGTTTTGCAGTTTCAATCAATGTTTCAAAGTTTTTATCAGCATCGTATGCCATTTGGGCCAAAACTTTGCGGTCCAATGTAATACCAGCTTTCTTTAAACCATTCATGAACTGGCTGTATGTCAAACCATTTGAACGAACAGCTGCATTGATACGAACAATCCACAAAGAACGAAAATCACGTTTCTTTTGACGACGATCGCGATATGCATATTGTCCAGCTTTTTCGGTTTTTTCACGAGCAGCACGATATGTTGAATGATGACGGCCCAAATAACCTTTGGCACGTTCAAGTATCTTATTGTGTTTTTGTTTAACGGTTGTTCCGCGTTTTACTCTTGCCATAATGTGCCCCCTTTATTATTTCAAACCGTATGGAGCCAAGATTTTAGCCTGACCCATCATGTTTTCGTTCAAATACTGTGGTTTCGTTCCAGCGTTATTAGCACGTTTGGAATGATGTGACAGACATTTGTGGTGAGCATTTCTGGCAACACGGATTTTACCGCTTGCAGTCATAGACGCACGTTTTTTCAAGTACGATTTTGTTTTCATTTTTGGCATTTTTTATCCTTTTAGTTAAATCCTCGTGGCAATGCCTTGCCATGTCGGTTGCCGTTATTTTGACATAATAAAAAGAAAAATCAAGTTTTTATTGAATATTCGCATTTTTGCGTTTAAAGTTGTTCGTATGACCAAAGACAAATTATCTTATAAAATCACTAAATTTTTAAAATCTGCCCTGGCAGCTGCCGCATTACCCGTTTTTATTATATATATAATGATTGCTAAACCTGATTACAGCATAATGAATGGGTTGGCACACGTGGTTTTACCTGTTGCGCATGTTGCAGGCAATATTATAACGTGGCCAGTACGCGCAATTGGTCAAAGCGCGCATTGGATACGCGAAACATCTAAATTACGTATTGAAAACGAAGAATTACGTGTTCGTCTTGATGAAGCATTGGCAAATAAAAATGCCTGTGATATTGCAATTCTTGAAAATCAAAAACTGGAACGCGAAATAGATATAAAAAAATCATCCCCGTATAAAACAGTAGTTGCAGATATACAATTTGATGATTCTGTATTTCATCATAATACTTTCTTGATAAATCGCGGTAAAAAATCTGGTATTGAAAAAGGGATGGTTGTTGTGTCTTTTGATCATCGCCTGGTTGGAATAATAACGGATTGTGGCTCACAATTTTGCCGTGTTCGTGCGCTAACAGATTCAGATACAAATATCGCAATACGAATAACGGGATCTGATATTTCTGGATTTTTACACGGTAATGGAAAATCAAATGCGTATATTGGTTTCTTTAATGATTCGCAATTTGTTGGCAGACCAGGATTAAAAGTTATAACCAGTAATATCAGTGGAATTTTACCTGCAGGAATATATATTGGTGATATGATAAACGAAACACAAATAAATGTTTTAAAACCAAACCAAATATCACGTGTAATGGTTTTAAAATATAATGATCAGGATTCTTATAAATGATGCAAAAAATAACGTTATTTATTAAAAAATCTCTACCGTTTTTAATAACGTTATTTTTGTGGCGATTATCAGTATACTTTTGGAACCCTGGTGGCATACTTGCACTGATTCCAATCTTTTATTGGACATTTGTTCGTCCTGTAAATTGGTTTGTTTTATTTGGTTTGATTTTTTGTTTTTTAATAGATTACAGATGTGATTTACCGCTATTTTGGACGTGTCTGTTTTGCTTGTTTTACGCAGTAAATGGTTTTCAAAGTTATATAGATATACAAAATACTGATAATAATGGATTAAATGCTTTCATGGTATTTTCTGGAATTGGAATATTGCTTTTGATATTTTCTGGTTTAACATGGAATAATTTTATAAATAATATTTGGTTGTTTGTGTGGTTGAATATTTTATATTTGCCGATAACATCAACTGATAAATGGATAAAATCATGATAGATACAGAAGTAGCACGCACTTTTGACAGACGCAGCGCACTGTTTTTAACAGGTGGCGCCGTGTTAACTTCTGTTTTGGTTTTACGTATGTTGCAAATGCAGGTTTTTGAATATAAAAATTATCTTAAAAAAAGTGAAAATAATTCTTTTCGTATTCAGGTAACTATGCCCAAACGCGGAAATATTTTATCTGAAAACGGATCTGTTATTTCTAGGGATGCGCCTATATACAGAATATATATTATACCCGAAGAAACAGATGATATCAAAGGTGTAATAAATATTGTTGAAAAAGAATTAAACTTACGCAAGAAAACCATCGACAGAATTTGGAAAAACATAAAGAAACAGGCGCGTTTTCAACCTGTATTAATATCTGAAAATTCAAATTGGAATACATTGGCAAAATTATCTGCTAAAAATATTCCTGGTATTCACATAGACAGCGGGTTTTCACGTATATATGAAATGGGACCTGCTGGTGCCCAGGTTTTTGGCTATGTTGGTGCGCCACAAAAACCTGTTGCAAACACACCGTTTTTTTCTACTGGTATAAATGGTCTGGAAAAAAGATTTAACACAGAAATGGCTGGTAAATCTGGAAAAACCGTATTTATAACAAATGCAGTTGGACGCGTAACAGGTGAAGACAAAACACAATTTATTTCACCAAAAGTTGGTAATGATATAAAAACAACCATCAGAGAAAATATTCAAAAAACATTATATGATTCTTTGACTATGAACAGGGCGGGTTGCGGTGTTGTTTTAGACATAGAATCCGGTTCAATTCTTGCGATGGCATCAACACCAAGCTTTGATCCAAATAATTTTAAAACAGATGATGGTGAAGAATATATTGCATCATTATTAAATGATGTTGCAAAACCTTTCATGAATAAAACCATTGAAGGTTTATATCCTCCTGGATCAACATTTAAAATAGTCGTCGCTTTAGCCGCATTGGAAAGTGGTGCTATAAATCCAAAAGAAAAAATCTTTTGTCCTGGATATTGGGAATATGGAAACCATAAATATCACTGTTGGGAAAAAAAGGGACATGGATCGGTTGATTTATACGGCGCATTAAAACATTCTTGTGATACATATTTTTATCAAATAGCATTGCGTATTGGTATAGATGCAATAAAAAATATGGCTTTAAAACTGGGTCTTAATCAAAAATATATGGATGATATTTTAGCCCACGAAATGCCAGGAATTATACCGGATAGAAGATGGAAAGAAAAAAACGTTGGTTCGTCATGGGTTCATGGGGATACTATTATTTCTGGTATTGGTCAGGGATTTATTTTAACAAATTGTTTACAATTAGCTGTGATGATGGCACGCGTTGCATCAAATAAAGAAGTATATCCACATTTAATTTATACTGATAATCCAGCTGAATTTAAAGAACTTGGGCTTCAAGAAAAAAACATAAAACATGTATTAACCGGTCTTGAACAGGTTACACAAAAGGGCGGTACTGCATCTGGCAGCGCAATAAATGTTGATGGTAAAAAAATGGGTGGAAAAACTGGAACTTCCCAGGTTCGCAATATTTCTAAGAAAGAACGTGAAAAAGGTGTTTTAACAAACGAACAATTAAAATGGAATTTACGAAATCATGGTCTATTCGTTGGTTATGCACCAACAACCAACCCAAAATATGCAGTATGTGTAATTATGGAACATGCCGGTGGATCATCACAAGCCGCCCGTGCAACAGCAAAAATAATGAAGGAATTATTAAAATAAATGTCAACAACAACACGTGTTTCTAATGCAAATATGATGACTTTAACCGAAAAGTTATCACGATTTTCATGGGTTTTATTCATACCCATGTGTGTTGTGTTATTCTTTTCTGTTATTGTGTTATTTAGTGCAGGCGGTGGTTCATGGGTTCCTTTTGCATTGTCGCAATTATCAAAAATTATTTTTGGTATGTTCATATTCTTTTTTGTATCTTTTTCGAACATAAAAACATGGATTAAATCTGCCTATTTTATTTATGCTGTTGCTTTAATTATGATTATTATGGTGACATTTGTCGGTGATGTTGGTATGGGCGCACAAAGATGGCTTTCTCTTGGATTTATAAACATACAACCGTCTGAATTCATAAAAATTGCACTCGTTTTGGCATTAGCACGTTATTTTGCATGGGCTAACAGCGTTGAATTATCACAATTTAAAAATTATCTGGTACCTATTTTAATGCTGTTAATACCTTTTATTTTGATATGTGCACAACCAGATTTAGGTACAGGAATATCTCTTGCTTTAATCACTGTCGGCATGTTTTATATTGTCGGCGCAAATAAAAAATGGTTTTTAATAGCAGGACTAATTGGAATTTTAGCATTACCAGGAATTTGGTATGGTGCCATGCATGATTATCAAAGAAACCGTGTAATAACTTTATTTAATCCAGAAGCAGATGTACGTGGTGCAGGATATCAAATAAACCAGGCAAAAATAGCATTTGGATCTGGTGGTATTGTTGGTAAAGGTTATATGCATGGCACACAATCACAACAATCTTTTTTACCAGAAAAACAAACTGATTTTATATTTACTATGTTGGGTGAAGAATTCGGTTTCATGGGTGCTTTTATGCTTTTAATGATATATACATTCATTGTAATAATGCTTTTTTGGGCAGCAAAAACATGCAGAAATCGTTTTGGTCAATTAATTTGTTTTGGTTTTATGTTGAACTTTTTTATTTATTACTTTATAAATATCTCGATGGTTTTGGGTATTTTACCAACAGTTGGTGTTCCATTACCATTAATGTCTTTTGGTGGCAGCAGTTTAATATCATTGCTTTTTGGCTTTGGTTTATGTCAAAATGCTCACATCCACAAAGACCAACAATTATCATCCAAGGGGTTTTAAAAAATGAATTTATTAATCGTAGAATCTCCATCAAAAGCAAAAACTATCGAAAAATACCTCGGCAGTGGATGGCGTGTTATCGCATCTGTTGGTCATGTTCGTGATTTGGTTCCAGAAAGTGGCAGTGTTGATACTGAACATGATTTTAAACCAAAATGGCAAATTATGCCTGGCAAAGAAAAACAGTTAAAACTTATTATAGATGAATTAAAAAAGGCCGATAATGTATATCTTGCATCCGATCCTGATCGTGAAGGGGAAGCAATCGCATGGCATATAAATGACATTTTAAATGCACGTGATGTATTAAAGGGTAAAAATGTTTATCGTGTAGCATTTCATGAAATTACTAAAAATGCCATTGTTGAAGCATTAAAAAATCCACGCGAAATAGATAATAATTTAGTTGATGCGTATATGGTTCGCAGAATTCTTGATTATTTAATTGGCTTTGGTATTTCACCTTTGTTATGGAAAAAGAATCTTGGTAAATCTGCGGGACGTGTTCAAAGTGTTGCTGTGCGTCTTGTTGTTGATCGTGAAAAAGAAATCGAAAATTTTAAACCAATTGAATATTGGTCTGTTAATGCAAATTGTATTTTTAATAAAAATGAATTTGATGCAAATCTTGTAAAATTTAATGGTAAAAAAATTGAAAAAATGACCATAGAAAACAAATCTATGGTTGATGAAATTATCTCAGCAATACAAACGCCTGTTATTGGTAAAATATCAAATATTGAAAAAAAGAAAACTCAAAGACATGCTGCAGCACCGTTCACAACATCAACTCTTCAACAGGAAGCTGCGCGTAAATTACACTTTTCATCTAAACGCACAATGAATGTAGCACAAAAACTATATGAACATGGTTTTATTACATATATGCGAACTGATGCTACTAATTTATCAGCAGAAGCAGTTAATGAAATTCGCGAATATATAAAAAAAGAATACGGTGATAAATTTTTACCAAAACAGCCTAATATATATGTAACAAAATCTAAAAATGCCCAGGAAGCACACGAAGCAATACGTCCAACACATTTCTTGGAAAATAATATAAATTTATCTGGGGACGAATTAAAATTATATAATTTGATTTGGAAAAGAACTGTTGCATGCCAAATGTCCAATGCTGAATTTGATTCTGTATCTGTCGATATAGATGTTAAAAATTCTGTTTTCCATTGTGTTGGAACAACACGTATATTTGATGGTTTTATGAAGGTCTATATTGAAGATATTGATGATGAAAAAGAAAATGATGATATGAAATTACCACCATTAAATATAAATGATGAAATTGAAATAAAATCACTAAAAACGGAACAACATTTTACACAACCACCTGCACGTTTTACAGAAGCATCTTTGGTTAAAAAATTAGAAGAACTTGGTATTGGTCGTCCATCAACATATGCAACAATTATGTCAACAATTGTCGATAGAAAATATGTAGAACAAGACAAACAACACCGTTTTCATCCAACCGTAGCTGGATGGGTTTTGATTTCTTATTTATCTAATTATTTCAAAGATTTGGTTGATGTTAATTTTACTGCAAAAACAGAAGATACATTGGATGATGTATCAAACGGTATCAAAGATAAATTATCATCATTAAAATCTTTCTGGAATCCAACAAAAGAAATTATAGATTCTGCAAAAGGTATAAAAACAACAGATATTATAGATAAAATAAATGAATATATGAAAGAACATTTATTTAATTCTATATCTGATAAATGTCCAAAATGTGGTGGAAAACTTGGTATAAAATTATCTAAATTTGGTGCATTTATTGGTTGCAGCAATTATCCAAAATGTGATTATACTATAAAATTAACTGATTCAACAATAAATGCCGAACCAGAAGAAAAAACAAATGAAATAAAAGAAAAAGATTTAGGTGAAAATATTGTTTTTAAAATAGGTAAATATGGTCCATACGTCACAAATGGAACAAAAAATGTACCTGCTAAAAATTATACTGTTGATACTATAACAATTGAAATTGCAAAAGAATTACTTAATTCAGATAAAAAGAAAATTGAACCTGTGATGTTAGGTATAAATCCAGAAACAAGCAAACCTATTTATTATTACAGTGATGGTAAATATGGCCCATATTTATCATCAAATCGTGTTAATGTTTCAGTGAAAGAACAACCTTCACTTGATACTGCTATAGATTTAATAAATAACAAAAAAACAATCAAAAAATCTTTAACAAAAAGGTCTAAATAATTGGCTAAATTTGATAATTCTTTCACAGATGAATTAAGACAAAGATTATCTTTGGTTGATGTTATTTCGCGTCGTGTACCACTTGTAAAAAAAGGACAAAATTATTGGGGATGTTGTCCTTTTCATAATGAAAAAACACCATCTTTTTCGGTAAGTGAAGATAAAGGTTTTTATCATTGTTTTGGTTGTGGTGAACACGGTGATATCATTTCTTTTGTTATGAAATCTGAAAATATTGATTTTAAAGAAGCTATCAAAGAACTGGCTGATATGGCTGGAATGAAATTACCTGAAATAAAACAGAAAACACGCGAACAAATTGAAGCAGAAGAAAACTATATTCAAATCACAGAATCTGCAACAAAAAAATACCAAGAATTATTATATACAGAATCTGGTAAACATGCATTGGAATATATAAAAAAACGCGGATTTAGTGATGAAATGATAAAAAAATATCGTATTGGATATGCACCAAAAAATAATATTATTGCATCTATGTTTAATAATATAAAACATGAAAAACTGGTCTCAACAGGACTGGTAAAAATTGGTGAATATGGTCCATATGATTTTTTCCGTGATAAATTAATGTTTCCAATTTTTAATGCACACAACCAGGTTGTTGCATTTTCCGGACGTTCACTTGATGGCAGTGAACCAAAATATATAAATACTACAGATACAGAATTATTTCATAAAAGACAAACTATATTTGGTTTTAATTTTGCGCGCGACGCGATACATCGTGCAAACAGAAGTATTATTGTAGAAGGTCAAATAGATGCAATTCAAATGCAAAATCATGGTTTTGGTGAAACTGTTGCGCCACTTGGTACTGCATTAACCGAAGATCATATTGCAATTTTATGTAAATCTAACAGAAATATCATATTTTGTTTTGATGGTGATAATGCCGGTCAAAAAGCTGCTGTACGGGCATGTACGCTAGTTTTACCGTTTTTACGTGACAACAGTGATGTTAAATTTGCTTTTGTAACAGGCGGTAAAGATCCTGATGAAATATTAAAAACATCTGGTGAATCTGCAATGCGAAAAATAATAGATAACGCGACACCATTAATAGATTTTTTATGGGAAACTGTAAACAAAAATTATCTTATAAATACCCCAGGTGGACGAGCTCAGGCAGAAAAATATTTAAAAGATTGTTTATCAAAAATAACAGATAAAATATTCCAAAATGAAATAGAAAACGAATACAATAATCGTAAATTTAACCAATGGCATAAATGGAAAAAAACTGAATATACCCCAGAAATTGAATTACCAGATATAGATATAATGACAACAAATGTTATAAAATCTATTGTTCAAACATATCCTGAAATAACCGAAAAATATATAGATTTTTTAACATCATTAAATATATCTTTTGATGAAGATGTTCAAAAAACTGATTTATCATTAGAAGACGCTGAAAAATTTATAATTTCTTTTAAATTACAACGTTATATCAAAAAACTTGAAACTGAAAAACAAGTATTATTATCGAAAGCACTCAGTGGTGATGAATATAATTCTGATGAATTAAATAATATAAATAATAAAATAAATGAAGCAAAAGAAAAACTTGAATTATTAATGGATATAAAAAAATAAAAAAAAATTCCCGGTATTTTTGAATATTTTTATCAAAAAAGCCGGCTTTTTATTTTTTTATAAAATATTATTAAAAATACAAATATTTAATATAAAAACACCGGTATTTACCGGTGTTTTTATACATTAAACAAGAAATGACATATATCACCTTCTTGCATTATATATTCTTTACCAACCAGACGCATTTTACCGGCTTCTTTAACTGCAACTTCGCCACCATATTGTAAATAATCTGACGGAGAAATTATTTCAGCACGTATAAACCCACGTTCAAAATCACTGTGTATTTTACCGGCGGCCTGTGGTGCAGTCATACCTTTTGTTATTGTCCATGCATGCGCTTCTTTTGGTCCAACTGTATAAAATGTTTGTAAACCTAATGTATCATATCCAGTATGAATAACCTGGTCCAAACCTGATTCTTTTAATCCCAGTTCATCCAAAAACATTTTTCTTTCATCCGTATCAACAATTTGTGCTATTTCCATCTCTATTTTCGATGAAATTATTAAAACAGGCGATTTAGATGAAAATTTTTCACGTACAACGTCAGAATATTTATTTCCTGTTGCGGCGGCACTTTCTTCTACATTACATACATAAATTACTGGTTTTCTTGTTAATAAATTAAAAGGTGTCGCATCTGTATCTTGTTCACGTGCCGGAACAGATTTTTCAAGTCCACTTTTTATAGCAATTGCATCCGCTAATAATTTTGCAGCATTTTTATCCTGGCCATGCACTTTCTTTTCAAGTTTTTTTATTTGATTATCTAAACTTTCAATATCAGCTAACATTAATTCTGTTTCAATTGTTTCGATATCAGCTAATGGATCTATTTTTCCATTTACATGAACAATATCATCATTTTCAAAACAACGAACAACATGTATAATTGCATCTGTTTCAAGAATATTTGATAAAAATTTATTTCCAAGACCTTCACCACTTGATGCGCCTTTAACAAGACCAGCAATATCAACTATTTCTAGTTGTGTTGGAATTATACGTTCCGCGCCAGCGACACGCGCCAAATCATGTAAAGTTTTATCAGGAACAACTACACGGCCTGTATTTGGCTCTATCGTACAAAATGGATAATTTTGAGCATCAGCCGCAGCACTTTGTGTCAAAGCATTAAATAATGTAGATTTACCTACATTTGGTAAACCAACTATACCACAATTAAATCCCATATTTCTTCACCAATTAAGTTGTTTTTTATTATTTTTTATTTATTATATTATATAAATCTAAGGATAAATATGTCATACCTTTGGCAAGAATTCAATATAAAAACATTTCCAGCGGAAACTTTAGTTTTTCGTAATACTGAATTTTGTCCTGAATTATCAGATTATATAAATATCAAGTATGATAAAAAAAATAACAATATAAATATAGATAAAACACCAAAATTACCAATTCATATTATATATACAGGTGAAATTGTCGGGAATATAGATTTAAATATAAATATAAATTCAGATGATACAAATATTATAATGGATTTTAAAACAATATGTAAAAAACCGGCTTTTTTAAATATTTTTATCAAAAATACGGGTAAAAACAGTATATTTAATGGCAAAATAATAATAAAAAATCATAGTGATTTAAAAATAAACATAACCGGTGAACATTTACAAAGTGATACATGTGTTTTTGTAAAAACAAAAGTTGCAGCATATAAAAATTCAAAAAATTATATGACAGGTACCGCAAAAATAGAAAAAAATATATTAAATTGTGATTCTGATATATCTTTTTCATGTATCGCTGATGAAAAATCAGTTATAACTATGCAACCAATTCAATATATAAATTCAATACCTAAAAATGCTTCACATAGTGCATCTATTTATAAACCAAATGAAAATCAAATATATTATTTAAAAACATCTGGATTATCAGATAAAGAAATTAAAAATATTCTTGAAAATGCGTTTCTTGAAGAATAAAAAAATACCCAGAAAACTGGGTATAAAAACACATATCCAATTGGATTTATTATTTTTTCTTAAAACCCTGTTTTGCCTTTAATTTAGGATTTGAAGGGTCAATCAATATAACTTGTTTACCACGGCGAATTTGTTTAATGTTACCGCGTTTTTTCCAAGCCTTTAAAGAACTTAAAAATTTCATATCTTTATCCTTTTTACCGGGCAATTATAAACCAGATTTATAAAAAATCAAATATTTATTATTATTTATTGTTGTTTTTATTTATGCTGTTTATTCTGTTAATAAATAAAATTAACTTTTTTTAAACAGTTTTTAAACAAAAAAATCCCTGATTTTTAAGAATTTTTATTAAAATTATATAAAATTTACAAAAATATAAACATGTTGATAAAAGTGTTATTTTTAATATTTTAAACAAATTTTCATTTTTTTACTTTTATGCTTGTTAAAAAAAGTTGAAATTATTATAATCAGATTAACCAGGAGAGGGAATTTGAGGCAAAAAGTTCTGAAAGCTTTGGCAAATCCGCCGCGCATATTTTATGTGCCTTATACTTTAGCGGTATTAAATTTCCTGATTTGGTTTGTTTTATTTATATTTTGTATGGTTGTAACTTTAATTTTACCACCACATGAACCACCTATGTGGTTACCATTGGTATTTTTAGGTATAGTATTCATAACACATACAATATTGGCTTTTTATTCAAAAAAAGACCCACAAATATCACAACTAATATTTTCTGGTTTGAATATATTTAAAAGAAAAATACCAAGAAGGTTAGTAGTATAAAATGGATAAATTTTTTAGTTATTTTGCCGGTAATACTAATTCTATGACAATGACTTTTGTTATTATTGCCATGAGTGTTTTGTTGGTATTTATAGTATTATTAGCATATATTCCAGTTATAACAAAAAAACTTTTTCCAAAATTTGGATATTCAAAATATGCTGATTATTTGCCGTTTTATAAAGTATATAAAGATAATACTTTATCTACAACAGATGGATCATTAGTTCGTGTTTATAAAATAGCCGGTATTCAAACTAATTTAATGGACGATAAAAATCGTGAAAAATTACTTGATTTACGTACACAATTATTCAATCAAATTCAAGATCCTGATGTTTATTTAAGATTTTTTACAATTCGTGATTTTATATCAGAAAAAACAAATTATGAATTTGATCAGCCAACTTTGCAGAAAATATATGATAAATGGAATAATCAAGGGTTAAAAATTTATACTAATACCTACTATTTAGTTATATCTGTTAAAAATCAAAATAATAATGATAAATTAAACCAATATTGTAATTATATAGAATCTATATTATCAGCATATAAACCAGAATTATTAAAAAATGATAATTCTAATAATATGGCTACTTTTTTTGGTCGTATTTTATCACCTGTATCTAAACCGATTATAAAAAAATGTGATGAAAATATATCAAATAATACAACTGTTGATAATGTTGATTTTGATAAAAATGGTCTTATAGAATATACAAGTGGTGATACAACATACTATGCTGCGGCTATTTCTTTTAAATTATCACCAGATTATATGGATGAAGAATTTTTTGATTCTGTATCAACAATTCAATGTGAAATGATATGTATGAACGGTTTTCATATATTAAAATCAAGTGATATTCAAACATTAATGCGTCAACATAAATCAACAATAACAGATGAAACAGAAGAATCAACACTTGAACAAATCAGTGAAGCACAATCTTCTATGGACGAAAATATAACTGGTGCGCAAACACTGGTTGATTATTATCCTTTGTTTTTATTATTCGGTAAAAGTATAGATGATTTAAATCAACATATTGCTGAATTTAAGAAAATATCTGCATCTTTTGGTATTTCGCCTGTTGTTGAAACATTTGCATCTCGTGTTTCGTTTTTTGCTCAATTACCAGGTTTTGATATATTTCCACGCAGTTTTAAAATGTTGTCAAAAACTGCTGCGACCAGTATACCATTATCAACTATGCCACGTGGTGTTAAAGACAGTGATTGGGGTCCAGGACCACTGGTTGTTTTTCCAACAGCCCAAGGAACACCGTATCAATTTCAATTTCATGTTTCTGATAAACCGGCTGCGGTTGGTCATACATTAACGATTGGACCAACTGGTGGTGGTAAAACAACATTATTTTCATTTCTAATTGCACAATCTTTAAGACACCCTAAATTAAAAGCATTTTTCTTTGACAGAAATAAAGGTGCAGAAATATTTACATTAGCCGTTGATGGTAAATATATTACTATGAATGGTAAAGAAAAAGATCCGTTAAAAAATATGTTTTTAACGCATTTAAATCCATTAAAAATGCCGGATACAGCATCAAATCGTGCATTTTTACGCAGATGGTTTTCAATGATAACAAATGTTGATGATGTTATATCCCAGGATGAAATTGCACGTGCTGTTTCTGTTAATTTTGATTATTTATCTGATAAAGATAGATTATTAAAAAATCTTTATGAGAGTTGTTTTTCATCAAGCGGTAAAATGCGTGGTGAATTAAAAAAATGGATAGATCCGTTACAATATGGTGATATATTTAATGAAGACAGTGATACGCTTGATTTAAATTCCCGTTTAACAACATTTGATTTTACTGAAATTTTACAAGATGAAATACTGGCACCTGCAGTTATATCTTACATTTTACACAGAATAAATAATATAACTGTATCTGGTGGAAATCCGTCACTTATTATGATAGACGAAACAGCACCAATGCTTGAAAATAAAATGTTCAGGGATAATTTTATAGCCGGATTGCAAGAAGGCAGAAAAAATCGTCAGGCATATATGGTAGCGTTTCAACGTGCAAATGTTTTAGATAAACTGGGTATAGGTGATGTTGTTCGTGGCCAGGTACAAACAGTTATGTTCTTCCGTAATCCTGCGGCTGATGTAAGTGATTATGAAAAATGGAATCTTAACCCACTTGAAATGGCATTTATCCAGGGTAAAGCGTATCCAAACCTTAAACGTGCGGTTTTATTATCAAGACCTGTTAATGGTGAATCTGTAATTTTAAATACAGAACTTGGTGGACTTGGTAATATGTTACGTTTATTTGAATCTGGGCGTTCATCTGTATTACTGGCTGAAGAATTATATAAAACATATGGAAATAATTTTGTTGCAGAATATTTAAAAAAGCAAACAATGTAATATATGTTTAAAAAGATTCTATTTTTATTATTTGTTTTTATAACATCTGGTGTTTCAGCGGATGATTGTCTTGATTATAAATTAACACCAGTTATAACTGTTAAATCACCAATATGGGAAAAAAGTGTTGTTCAACCATTAAAACATATGGATGTTTTACATGGTAATGTTATTGCAACATTGGTCGATGAATTTGAAATTACAACAGATTTAACATCTATAGAAGATGGTTTTTGTGTTTCTTTAAAAAATATAGATGTTACAATTGGTTATTCTGATTTTTTGGTTCAAATAGATATATCTAATCGACCAAATACATGTCAATATAATGCGATTTTACAACATGAAGACCAACATATTCGTGCATATTTATCAGTAATAGATGATAATAAAGATTTAATAAAACAATCTGTACAATCTGCTGCAAATTCTGTTATACCAATTTTTATAAAAAATGAATCAGATATCGAACAAGCAATAGATGAATTTAATGAAAAATTACAAAATCATCCGGATATTATACTTTTAAAACAACAAATCAAGGCAGATGAAGAAATACGTAACAAATATGTTGATTTAAATGATACTGGTGAAACTCTGAAAAAATGCTTTAAAAATACCCTATAATTTTACGTAAAATAAGTAAAAAATATATTGCTTTTAACATTTGTTTATAACAAAATACAACTGTATGTACGTTATAT
>OMQP01000004.1 GCA_900313285.1 uncultured Pseudomonadota bacterium | reverse complement strand
AAAAAACGGTAAAAACAATGACTTATATGTGATTTTACAAGATTTTCAAAAATAAAAAATGCCCAAACGGGCATTTTTTATGATTTTGTTTTATTATTTTACAATTGTATCTGCGATTTTTTTAACCGCCAGGTTTTCAACATATGCTTTCTTTGCCATTTTATCCAGACGTGCCGGATTATCAAACAATTCATCCAATGTTGATGATAACCATTTACTTGAAAACTTACTTTGTTCAACCGCAAAACCACCACCCAGTTTCGCATAGGATGCCGCATTTGCCGCCTGGTCCGGATTTATATTTAATGGAACCAAAATTGCAGGTCGACCAATCGTTTCCAATTCTATAACTGTACTGGCGCCACTGCGTCCAATAATTAAATCTGCGTCTATAATTGCCGATGCCATATCACGAATAAAAGATAAAACATTTGCATGTATTTTATGTTCCGCATAAAAACGTTGTAATTTTTCAACATTTTCTGGACGTGTTTGATGCGTAATAAATATCTTTTTATTTTTCATTTCAGATATTGCAACCGGCACGATTTCATCCAATATTTGCGCACCTAATGATCCACCAGTCACCAATATTTTATTTTCATGTTTTAATGGTGCGTTTGCATTTTCAATGAAAGCTGCACGTACTGGCAAACCGGTATAAACCACTTTCACATTTGATTGTTTTGGTAAACCATCAACCGTTTCAAAACTGGTCATCAGCGTCTTTACCCAGCGCAACGCAAATTTATTTGCGCGTCCAATTGCTGCGTTTTGTTCATGCAAATATGTTGGTATTTTCCAAACATGCGCCGCAAATACCGCCGGTACCGATGCATATCCACCAAACGCCACAACACGATTTGGACGAAATATCATAAATCGTAAAATCAGCGCAATCGCCGACATGCCTATTTTTGCCAATGCTATCATTTGTTTTATTTTAGATTTTGCACCAACGCCAGCCGCCCAAATAAATGCAACACGTGCATTTTCTGGTTTTCCGTCGCGAACCATTTTCATAACGCGACCATCAGTAGAAATTGTTATTTTGTGTCCACGTCTGGCCAATTCTGATGCCACGCTTAATGCAGGAAAAACATGTCCGCCTGTACCACCTGTTGCAATCCATATTTTCATTTTTGCCCCCATTTTTATCTGTTCCATGTGTCTTCACGAACCAATGCCAAAACCATACCGAACATTATACAAAATGTTATAAATGACCAACCACCATATGATATAAATGGCAAAGTCATACCTTTATCTATGACCAAATGTAATGCAGTCATTAAATTAAAACATATCTGCAAACCAAACAATGCCGCAACCCCCGTCACAGCATACACAACAAAATCATCGCGCGCATGCATTGCATGTTTTATCAAATTATTTAAAACACAAAATAATAATATTAACAATGCACAGGCACCTATGGCGCCCCAATCTTCCGCTATAGAAGAATAAACAAAATCGTTTGTTGATTCGGGTAAAACATCTTTAACAAATGCTTCATCACCACGTCCAAAAAGACCGCCGTGTTTAATAGCATTAACTGAATACCAGGCCTGGCTTTGTGGTTTTATGTAAAAAATATTTCCTATACGTTCCCTGATATGTGCCAGTTGTGGCAAAAAGCCAATTGCCAGCGCACCCAACGTCCCCACGACACCAATTATACCAGGCAAAAATTTTATTGGGAATCCCGCAACCAACAACATTATTCCCAACATTCCAATATATAACAAAGCCGTACCAAAATCTGGTTGTAAAACCATAATCAAAACACATATCGTAAAAACAATTAAATATGGATACCAATTTGTTTTTTTTATATTCCATGCTTCTTTGTTCAAAAATATATCACTGCCATAAATTTTACGCATAAAAGACAAAAACCATGCAGTTATAATTATAAAAAACGGTTTTAATATATCAGATGGCATAACCATTTGACCATGCACCCCAATCCAGCGGTGGCTGCCGTTCTTTACAATCTGTAACGGATTATGAAACGCGGTTAACAACAAAGCAAACACGCACACAATTAAACCCAAAACAGATATTCTTATAATCTGTTTTTTGTTCATCATGCTGAACACAAATAAAGCCACCAGCCCAATCGTGTACGGCAAAAATGCCTTTTGTATAAAATGAAACCATGGATAGCCCAAACGTGTAGCATCAGCAGCCCCAGCAGTCACCAAAGTAATAATACCTATTGCTATTAACCACAAAACCATACTAAGCAATTTGCGGTCTATTTCAAAATACCAACTTGTTAATCTGCTTTCTTCGCCACGCGTAATTCTTATTAACATAATGTTTCCGTTTTAATTTATGCGAATTTCAACAAAATCAATGCAAGACCAGAAAACAAAATAGATAACACAAAAAATCTGTCTACTATTTTTGTTTCATTCCAACCCAGTTCTTCAAAATGATGGTGTATTGGTGCACGCAAGAAAATACGTTTTCCGGTACCTGTAATTTTTCTTGTTATTTTGAAAAACATTGTTTGGACAAACGAAGATAATAAAATCAAAACCATCATACCCGCTGCAACACCCATAATGATTTCAGATTTTAACAACATGGCAACTGTTCCCATAAATCCACCAAGTGCCAACGATCCAACATCCCCCATAAATATACTGGCTGGTTTTGAATTAAACCATAAAAATCCCAAAACACCACCGAATACGGCCCCCAACACAGCATAAAGGGCACTTGTTTCTGGCAAGAATATAACAGCATCCATAAATCCCGTACGTGTTGCACCGTATAAGGCAACAACCAGAACTATTAAAACAGGTAAATATAATTTAGATAACATACCGTCCAAACCATCGGTAATATTTGTTGCGTTTGCAGAACCGCATATCACAAAGTATGCAAATACATAATACAAAAATCCCAATGTTAATGGTATTCCAAACAAATAACCAATCTGCCATGTATCCAATGGTAATTCTATACTTGAACCCAAAACGATAGACAAATTTGGAACATATCCTGGCATTGTTTTATTTATCAAATATGCCAAAATAATAACACAGATTGCTTCCAGCCCCAGACGTAAAGATGGTGACAAACCATTTGATGCCTTCTTTGATTGACTTGATATTTTTTTATAATCGTCTGCAAAACCAATTATTCCAAACATTAACAAAGACGACAAAGCAATCCATCCTGTTGCATTATGCATTGGCATAAACAACAAAGACGCTACAAATATCGCGACTAAAATTAAAATTCCCCCCATAGATGGAGTACCGGCTTTTTTTCTGTGTTCAAGTGGCACATTTTCACTTATCGGTTGACCTTTGCCCTGAATTTTATGCATAAATCGAATAAAAGTTCTGCCGAAAACAATCATTATCAAAAATGCCATACCAAATGCGGCAGCAAACTGTGTCCAACCACTTGCAAAAAAATGGATTCCACGAGATATCATAAAATCAGTCAACATAAAAAACTCCTTCGCTTTATGAGACTATTTTATCATAAAAAAATTATTAAATAAACGAATATAAAAATATATTTTTAAAATATTCCACCAACCACAGTTTTTTCTGTCTGTTCTTTGACATTTTGCGGTTTGTTTGGTGTTTGACCAGGTTTGAAAACTTCTGTGATTATTGTTCCATTTGGATCCTGGGATGCTGCAACCCCAGTATTTCTGTTTACACGCACAAAACTCATACCATCAGGAACAGAAAACGGCTGATTGCTTTCATCTTTTAATGCAACACGCATAAAATCAGCAAACACACGCGCAGCCATATGCGACCCTGCACCGCGGCCAATAGGTTTTGGTGTATCATAGCCCAAATACACACCAGCAATCAAATTTTTTGAAAAACCAATAAACCAAACATCCTTTACATCATTTGTTGTTCCTGTTTTTCCAGCGATTGTATGACCTTCAACGCGCGCCTGTTTACCAGTTCCGCGCTCAACAGCTCCCTGTAAAATAGAAACAATTTGATATAAACTCTGTTCGTCCGATAAAGGTTCTGTTTTTACTTCTTCTGCTGGTGGCAATAAACCTTCGTTCCATTCTATTTGTTCGTGTTTTTTCCCACCGATTAAGTTGCCATATCTGTCTTCTATATAATCAACCATCTTTGGTTCTATAACATGTCCACCATTTACAAACGCAGAATATCCCAAAACCAATTTTTGTAACGTTGTTTCACCACTGCCCAACGCCAAAGATTCGTTTATGTTTCTTAAATCTTTTGGATACACACCAAATCTTTGTGCCGCATCGATGGCATCTTTAACACCAATTTGTTCAACCAAACGAACCGTTGGGACATTTCGAGATGTTTCCAAAGAAAAACGCAACGGGATATTACCTAAAAATTTTCTATCGTAATTTTCAGGGCGCCATTCTTTATTGTTTTCACGCCATCCAACGATTGGTGCATCTAATATTAAACTTTCAGGGCTATAACCTTTTTCAAGTGCGGCTAAAAACACGAAAGGTTTAATCGTCGAACCAATTTGGCGATACGCCTGGGTTGCACGATTAAAAGAACTTTCATAGAAAGAACGCCCACCAGACATTGCAACTATGCGCCCAGTATGAGGATTCATCGCTATAATCGCACCCTGTAATTTTGGTTCCGATTCTGATTTGTTTTTATTGAACGCATCCAACTCTTTTGCCAATGCTGCTGCTGCGGCACGTTGATATTCTGGGATAATTGTCGTTTTTATATATAAACCATCGTTATATAATTTTTCACGACCGATTTCATCCAACAATTTACGACGAACATCTTCTGCAAAATATTGAAAATCCATTTCCATCTGCGCAGTAAAACCAGAATTTATATTCAAAGGTTCACTGGCTGCTATATCCGCTTCTTCTTTTGTAATATAACCATCATCAACCATTCTGCGTAAAACATAATTACGGCGTTCTTCTGCACGATTTCTGTCATTTGGTGCTTTTGGCAAAGATGCCAGAAAAGCGCATTCGGATAACGTTAAATCTTTCACTGGTTTGTTAAAATACATCAATGCCGCAGAACCAACACCATATGCACGTGCACCTAAGAATATTTCATTAAGATATAACGTCATTATGTGTTTTTTTGAAAAACTTCTTTCTAATCTTAATGCTAAAATTGCTTCTTTTACTTTTCTTGAAATCGTTCTGTCCGATGTCAAAAAGAAATTCTTTGCGACCTGTTGAGTTATAGTTGAAGCACCTGTAAATTTAGTATTAAAACCAACCATGCGCATTGCATTGTTCAAACTCGCACGAATAATACCCTGAACATCTATTCCTGGATGCGTCCAAAAATTCTGATCTTCGGCAGCAATGAAAGCATTTACCAATTGCGCCGGCATATCTTCAAAATCTATAAATACGCGTCTTTCTTCTGCATACTCAATCAATAAAGAACCATCTGCAGCATACAAACGCGTTGCTACAGGAGGAGTATATGTTGCTAGATTTTTATAATCTGGTAAATCATGTCCATATAATAAAACCAAAGCAGCGACACCTGCAATTCCAGCAACAATGCACCAGAAAACGAAATTTATAAAAATACGCAAATATTTTTTTGTTTTCATAAAACTAATTTTATTTTAAATCTTGATACTTTGCAAGCAATGGGATTAAAAATATTAAAAAAACCGGCAATGCCGGTTTTTTACAATTCTACTTTGCCATTTGTGGCAACAACATCACCAGTATCCATGGAAAAACTGCCCCCTGCTTCACGAACCAGTAATTCACCAGCGGCAATTTCAGCATAATCAAGCGGATCAGATATGAACGCGTCCATTTTACCAGCTGCAACCCATGCCAAATCAAGTGCTGGACATCCTGTTTCACGCGCAGTTCCTGCAATTATTGGACGAATACCATTTGTATTATATCCGATTGTTAAATCTTCATCTGTTTTCAAATTAGACACACGAATCTTTTCGGAATGATACGCAGAAAACACATACGCACCAGTGCCGTTTTCTGCATAATACAATTTTTCTTCTATTGGAGAATAAACCAAAGCAATCTTTGTTTCACCGTTAGTACGCAAAGCCAAAGATATTGCAAAATGTGAATTACCACGAACAAAATTAGCAGCCCCAGACAAAGCCAAAACAAATTCGTCACGACCATCACCATGTTTTGAAACATCTGGTGTCAACAAACCAGCACTTGGACGAACCAATTGTAAATCTGATAAAATGCTTTCTTCTATTCTGGCAGCGGCCTTTGCTACGAAATCACGAGCACTTTTCAATGATTGTTGTAAATCTTCGATTTCACCAAAATCACGACGCAACCCAGCAGCAGTATTCTGCAATGCCGCGAACATTTTATTTAATTCTGTTGAACCTTTGATTAACAAATCCATTGAATTACCCCGATTTAAAATTTAAATCCAGCAAATTTGCTTTTGAATTCTTCTGCACGTTTACCTTTTGCACCTTCGTTGCTACGTTGGCCTGTCCATGCAGGATGATTCAAATTATCTGTTGATAAAACCAAATCTTTTTTAACAGAAGAATACATTTTTACTGTTTTTCCGTCAGTTGTAGTGACGTTAATTTCATGATATTCTGGATGAATTCCTTTTTTCATGCGTTTTCCTTTTATTTATATAATTATTTACAGCCCGACGATTATACCTGCTTTTTTCGTAAAATCAAGATAAAGTTAGTGTTTTTTTTGGGTTTAATATTGCCCGATACATCCCAAATAAGAATTACCAGTCGATTCGATTATATTTACAAACTGATTTTGATTTTTTCCAGAGAACAGAGCCAAAATAGTACCTGCATCCGTTGCCAGCATATCAGTAACAGTCGCAATAGAAGAATTCATTTTCTTGAAAAAACCGCTGGCAGGTTTAATTTCAGCGGCTAATAATTGGTGTACCCCATCCTTTTTTGCGTGTGTTTGTGCAGCAATAACCATTAACTGACATTCTGGTGAAATTATCATTTTATCGACAATAACTGCATCGGCACCTAATAATTCACCCCACCAACCAGTTGATTCACAAAACACAGGATAATAAACAATAGCATCTTTATTTTTTTCAAAGATAGCCGATAAATCTAAATCTTCTACTATGACTTCTGGCATAAGACCAGTTTCATTATTTATAACCTTGCGCGACAACTGGTAATCAGCATTACCATTTGTTTTATACGGCCAATAAAGAATCGGATTTTTACTCATCACTGTGAATTATATCAGATTCGGTTTAAATAAAAAAGGGCACTTTGTTAAATAAACCACTTGATTTTTTATTTTTTTATTGCTGATGCCCACTTTTTAAGGTTTTTCCACATAAGATTCATATCATCTTGTGCCGTTTTATAGTATTTATCTGATATTTTTATGTTGAATAACATTGATGTAAGTTGCGGAATCATGGTCATAAACATGGCAATAAATATACCCATCAAAATTACAGTGATTATGCTGTCATTCTGCATCATCAAGCCATCCAGCAAAAATTTCGAATCGTTTTGTTCTATTGCTGTTTGCAAAACACTGGCGCCACCCCATGTTCCAAAAGCAGCATTTAAAAACATTATAGAGAAAGTTAAAAACACCACAGTCAGCCCTATTCCAACCATTGCTTTGATCACATCATCTATCATTTGACGAATCGCTTGTCCACCTTTTGGGAATATTGCAAATCCATCTTCATCAAAAACCCATGCCATTAACATCAAAGGCAACATTATCAAATCCATAGATAATTTTATAAATACTTCCAAGAAATATAATGGTATTGGCAAAAGTGCCATAAAATACAAAACTAATATTAAAAGCCCGCCAAAAAAGATTGGAACATTAGGGAATATAGGAACAAGTGATAAAATTTTATGCATATAATCTGAATCAAAAGCCATATTCATCAAAGTCCAACCAACTGACATACCAAGTCCAGTAATTTGATGTATATTTGCAACTTCACATGCCAACTGATGTCTTAATTTCGGAGAAAAAGCACCATATGAGGCGGCTTCTGAAGATATAGATACCGGATCCCCAACGGCTGTTGCAACCATGCATTCAGAAAATTTATCATTATCACTGACGATATAATCAAGAGATGTCCCTACTGTTAATGCAGGTTCTATCAAAACACTTGTTATTAAACGTGGCAAAGGTATCAACAGCAAACCAATTACAAACGCAAGTTTGACAACATATGCCCCAAAATTACCAATCAATTTTGATGCTTCTTCTTGTTTCCCATTAAAATATCCCTGGGCCAATCGCCATGCAACAAGAACCGCCAAAAGTGTCGCCGTCATAGGAATTACAACATGACCAATTGCACGATAAACCCCTGGTAATAGAGTTGACATAGAAATCATCACATCAGAAAAAATCTGGCATGTCCAACATGACGAAAAGAAATCAAATGCCTGCTTCATATCAACTGGTGCCAGATTTCGCCATATAGAAACACCAATTATTCCAACACCACCAGCAATTAAACCACCAATAACGAGTGGAGCAACCCCACTTGCTGATATTGGCATAAACGCAATTAAAGCCATCCAAAATTTTTTTAACACTTTCATGATTTTAATTATACCACAAATTATTATAAATGTGATATAATTCAATTATAAATTATTTACGAGAGAGAATGCACATATTAAAATCGGTGTTTTCACGACTGGTTAATTGTGGTCAAATAATGTTTTGGCCATTGTTGATATTATGTTTTGTTTCCCAACCTGCGCACGCTGGTATAATTGATTCGTATGATCTTTCACCATTTGTTCCATTGGTTCTTGAAACAATGATGAACATCGCAACATCTCTTTATAAATTCTTTGTTGGAAACGGAACCGGACTTATTTATATCTGCATTTATGCTTTTGCAGGATTTTATATTGTGTTGTATTTGATAAAAATGTATTTACCAAAAGATTGGCTGTCATTTTTTGGTTTCACCGGTGGCGGTGAAATGTGGGATGGCAAAGCCGATGGATTTTCAATTGCAGAAAATGTATTAAAACCATGTTTACGTGCAATAATCGCAGCTGTTATTTTATTACCTATAAAACCTGTTTATATAACAAATGTACTTGTTGACCCTTTCCTTGAATTCGGTTCTATCTATACTCGTGGTATTTTCAAAACAATAACAAATTCAGATACAGTAAAATTTGATGGTCCTGTTTGTCCTGCTTCTGTTACAGATTCAGGATGGATATCAAAAAACAGCTGTGATTTTCTTGTACAACCAGTACACGCAATTTCAAAAGAAAACAATAAAATCATTAAATATGGATTTGGATTTTTAAAATCTGGATTGCGTGGGTTAATGGTGCCTGTACCGCACGGTGGTGCAGATATACTAAATGTAATAACAGGTATCCTTTTAATATTTGCATTTGTTGCGTCAAATTTATTCATGGCATTACTGATTATTCGGGCCATATTTGATTTTTGTTTGTCACTGATTATGTACCCATTTAACGTTTTAGCATGGGTTGCAAAAAAATCTGATAAATGGTTTGATATTTTACCTGCTTTCAGTCAAATAATAGACGCATTGAAAAAATTAGTTATAACAATGATAGCGTGCGCATTCATATTGTGTGTAAACATTGCCGTTGTCAGCGCTTTATTCAATTGGTCATCATCTGTATTTGTGGCCGCAGCAGGTGGAATATCTACGACAAATATTCCTACAGTCACAAATTCTGGTATGAATTTCGGACAACATTCTATGTTATGGATATCTTCAATTCTAACATTTTTCTTGATGCAAAACATATTCGATATGACACGTCAAAAATTGAAAGATTACACAAAAGGCGTATCAACTAAACTTTATGACACTGTAACAGGCGATGCAAAAACCGTGTGGGGAAAAGTAAAAGCAACCCCAGGTACAGTAAAAGATATTATTGGTGGTGTAAAAAAAGTAACAGGGAAATAAAAAACAATGCAAGAATTAGCAAATTCTTTAATAGAAAGCAGCGCACAATGTTGGACATGTCCTGTGTTTGATGTTTTGTTTGCGATTATTTCTGATTCCGTTGCTGCCATATATCAAAGATTGACTCTGTTTAGTGTTATTATCTTTTGTGTTTTATTTGCATTTTATATTGCAAACGCTGTTTGGGAAAACATAAAAAGTGGTTCTGCAGATCCTTTTCTGCAAAAAAGTGTAAAACCTGTGATAATAAAATCTTTAATTGCACTGTCATTGTTAAGCGCAGGTTTGATGGTTCCACATTTAATATCAACAATTACTCTTGAACCAGTTGCAGAAATTACATTGCAATATTCTCAGTCCATGTTGCCAGCTGATTATGTTATACCCGATAATTATCAGGCAATTAAACTTAGTGACGATGGATTTTTTAATCCGCAATTACGTGATACATTATTAAAACTGATTCAATCAAGTATAAGCAATTTTCAATTTTATATAAAATTTGGTTTTAAAATTATGGACGACGCCTTTTCTATAAGTGCATTACTTGGCATAGGCGCACTTATCCGTCATATTATTGTTTTCTTTATTGGGATGTATTTAACCTACAATTTTGTACGACTGTTTGTTATCTATTCTTATTGCTTCATGGACATTATTGTTGCAATGACGATGTTTGCTTTCTTTTTTCCATTATCTATTGTGTTTTTCATATTCAAAGATGCATCTGCAGCACCTGGCTGGATGAAAAAACTTGGGGGCAATTTAGGTGGCGGACAAATAAAAAAATTAGTTGATGCAATCGCATCTGTTGGCGCAACAATTTTAACATATACAATTATCATGTTAATTATCAGCGGATATTTAAGTTCAAATGGCATAGATCCAAATTCTGCACAAATTTCTACTACATCAATATTTAATTTAGATTTGGAAAATTCTGATGCTATGCAAATAACTTTTGCTGGTGCAATTGTGTTAGTATATATTATACGAGATATAGCAGATCAAATACCAGATATAACCAAGAAAGTATTAGATGCCTTCAACGTAAAACAAGACACTTCGTTGTCAGAAGAGATGGGTAAAAACACTTGGAAATTAACAAATATTGTTGCAGGTCAGGCTAAAAATCTGGCAAAAACAATTATCAACCCAGAATCTGTAAAACCAAAATAAAGCGCAAATGCCGACAAAGGAAAAACAAATAAAATGATAAAAAAGTGGCTTATTGAAAAGGGTTTAAAAGTTTTAATGGGCGCAATTGCGTTAGGGATTGGTATTTGGTATTTATCATCCTCTATTGGTGGCGCAGCTTTATCATATACAAATGTCAGTACTTTTTTACAACAAATAGGTGTCGAAAACGGTAATATTGCAACTGCAAACGGTTGCTTTCTATGTGGATATATTGGCGAATTGTTTGCGGTGTTGGGACGCGCTACAGAAATGTTCTGGACCGGCATAGTTCATAATTTATGGATATTGATGGCCATTGGTTTTGGGATATTCATTATTTTTCACACATTAAAATATATTCAGGAACAGGCCACATCTAAAGACATCAAAGATTTAACAGACAAAGAACCGAAACTTGATTTCAGCAAATGGTTTGAAAAAGTTTGGAGAACAGGTTTACGCGTTATAATTGCTGGTGTATTAATTGGTGCTATAAACTGGTCAGGAACAGCCACATTGCGTGCAACAACAAATTTAATAGTCGCACCTGTTATGTATGTTGGTTCTGAATTATCTATGATGGCGACAGGTGTGATAAGTGGCGCAAATTGTAACATTCCAGATGTTGCGACAAAAGATGAAGATATTTTAACACCTGTTCTTCATCCATTCATGTGTGTCATTGGAAACCTTAATGCTGTTATGTTAGCTGGCGCTGGGGGTGGTTTTGCGCTGATGAATTATTCATGGTTGAATCTTGATGGTGACTCTGGCGGTGTATTTACGTGGCTGGCGGGACTTGCATTGGTAATTATATTTTTAATTATTGGTTTTAATTTGTTCTTCCAAATCCTTGGGGTCATATTTAAATTGATATTTATAATTATATTTATGCCTTTGATGATTGCAGCTGCCGCATTTGAACAAGTATGGGGGATTGCCAAAAATGTTATGAATACCGCCATAGATATGTTAATAAATTCTGCAATAAGCATATTAAAAATCAGTTTAAAAATTACAATAATATATGCAGTTGTATTTTTCTCAGCCGACCAAACATACCCGGGACCAGAAGACGGTTTTACTACAATATTACCTCCACTTCTTGGTGATATTGGAACAGAAAATATGGACGCAAAAACAATGTCCGTATTGAATGTATTTTCAACATGTGAAAAGGTGTCTTTGATAAATGGAGAAATGGACAAGGACAAATTTGTTTCATGTTTTACAACTCAACGCAACATGGTAGAAGCCAGATATCCAGGCGCATTTGATTTTATGGATGACGGATTTGATTTCTTGATAAACATGATTTGCATATTCTTCCTTTATTTATGGATTGTTTCACCAAAGATTGATAAATTACTAAATATGGACAAAGAGAAAAAAGAAACATTTGATTATGCAGAATGGGTTAAAAATATTGGCAAAACCACATTTAACGCACCTGTAAATACTTATATGAAAATCAGGGACACAGTAAACAAAGGAAAATAAATGCAGATCATTAAAATCTTTTCTAAATTTTTAATTTGCATTTTATGTGTGTTTTGTTTGCACAACTCTTCTTTTGCTGCCGGTAATATTCCGTATGGCGACGTTGGTGAATATGGTAATTGGATAACAGAAGACAATATGGAAAAAGTCAATACAAATATGTCTGCTGATATTACGGCGTTCCAGGACGGGTTTGAAAAAAAATATAAATCTAATGATTTTGTACCAATTGAAACACGTGTTGGATTAGCTTTTATGAAAGCGTTATCTTCCATAGACGTTGTATTAAAAACGTCACTGGTACGTTTTACAATTATGTTTTTATTTGTTATGTATGCTTTTTGGATTGGACTGGAAGCATATAAAACTATACGCGAATCAACTGATTACAAAAAAGTTTTCTATGATATTTTTGAAAAAGGAATAAAAATTGTTGCATGGGTAATTATATTAGAAATTGGTCCTGCAAAAATATTCACAATGCTGATGACACCTATACTTACCATTGGTACATATTTATCGAATTTTATATTAACTGCCGTTGCACAAACATTCAATGTTCAAATACCTAATACTTGTGATGCGATAACACAATATGTTAATACTGCCGGCGGGAATAAAATGTTAATAGATGCAAACACCGCTGCTAATATCATGTGTCTACCAGGACGGTTATCTGTATTTTTCTATCATGCTACAGGTACAGCATGGAAATGGATGATTCACGGCTTTGGTCACAGTGCAATGGAAATAGCCGTTGGTGGATTGTGCATAGTATTATTTATTAAATGCATATTTAAATTTGCATTTATGACATTAGGAATAGTCGCAGATTTATTTTTAACATTACTTATGTTGCCATTTACTGCATTATCTGAAGCGTTACCTGAAACATCCGAAAAGAATTATGCTGCACGAGTTTTTAACGGGTTTCTTAAAATGTTTAACACAAAAAAATTATCCGATGTTATATATGTATTTATAAACACTGCTATTTATTTTGTGTCTTTATCTATTATTGTTGCAATATGTGCTGCGCTTTTAACAAAAGTACACGAAATGACAACAACTTCTGCTATGACAACTGTATTATGCGCTTGTTTAACATTGTATATTGCTGGACGCACAGAAAAAATCATAGAAGATCTTGGTGGTAAAATTGACAATTCATTTGGTGACAAATTGAAAAACGATTCAAAGACCCTTTGGGGTGACATAAAAACTTTTGGCTATTCAGCATATAAAGATTGGATGAAGAAATAATCTAGATAAATTTGATAAAATCACGTGCGACATTTTTTATGCCGCGTGTTTTGAATGCTATTGTTAAAATATTCCCGTTCTCAGCAATAACGACCCCTGTTCCCATTTCACTATGGCTGATCATTTTACCAATCATGCTTTCTGATTTTGGCATTCTGGGTTTCGGTCCCGAACTAGACATTTTTCTTTCATATGCATTTCCGTTTACATTTGTGAAGTGTTTATCTATTTCACCAATGAACCGGGATGGCTTTTGATACAATCTTTGTCCGAAAACAGTTCGCACCATCGCATTTGTAATAATAGCACGCACACGTGCACGTGTAATTGCAACATATGCCAAACGTCGTTCTTCTTCTGTATCGCCTTCCTGGGTCGTTTTTTCATTAGGAAAAATACCTTCTTCCCACGCAGGTAAAAACACAGTATCAAACTCCAATCCCTTGGCAGCATGAATTGTCATAATGCTGACCAAATTTTTATCGTCAACTTCATTATCATTGTCGTCTGTCATCATTAGTGCAGCATGTTCCAAAAATGCAGGCAAAGTATCATATTTTGAAACAACCCCGTTTATTAGTTCACGAATATGTTCAATTCGCTCTTCGGCATCTATATCTTTTGATTCACGCCACATTTTTAAATAACCAGATCTTTCAAGCAAAGTTTGCACAGCATCTTTTGGTGATGAATTTTTCCAATCGAAATCAAACGCATTCAAAAATTCATCTGCAGCAATACTCTGTTTAGATGATAATTTTGCTATCTTTAATGCTTCCATTAAATGCTTACCAGTTTCACGTAATTTAACAAGTGCACTATCACCGAAACCGCGTCTTGGTTTTGAGATAACGCGCTCAAACGAAATATCATCAAACGGATAAACCAATAATCTTATATATGCAATAGCATCACGAATTTCTGCCCTGTCATAAAACTTAGTCGCACCAACCAATTTATATGGGATACCACGTTGAGTAAACTCTTCTTCAAATGTACGCGACAAAGATCCAGCACGAATTAAGATAGCAAACAACGAATAATTATTATTCGCATTTCTTGAAATAGCATCTGCGATAAAACGCGATTCGTCCCAATCAGATGGCAACGTCATAACATAAACAGGTTCGCCCATTTCAACGCCTGGGGCTACACGTAAATCTTTGCCAAGACGTCCCATATTATTTTTAATTAACGAATTTGCTGCACCCAAAATATTACCAGTACTTCTGTAATTAGTTTCCAAACGAATTATTTTTGCTTTTGGATATGTTTGTTCAAATTCAAGAATATTTCTTATTTCTGCACCACGCCATGAATATATAGATTGGTCATCATCACCAACACAACAGATATTTGGATTGTCATTATTCGCTGTTAACATTTTTAACAGGTTCATCTGGGCAGCATTGGAATCTTGAAATTCATCAACTAAAATGTATTTAAATTGATTTTGATATTTATGCAAAACGTCAGCATCTTTTGAAAACATTTTCAATACTAATAAAATAATATCGCCAAAATCGACCGCACCTAAATTTTGCAATTCTTCGTTATATGCTTTTAATATTTTAGATGCGATTGGTGATAATGACATTTTGTCAAAATCAAAAACACCTTTGTCTTTGATATTTGAAATACGATCCAACCAATCAGATGGACTATATTCTTTTGTGTCCAATCCCAAATTATTCATAACACGTTTAAGAACCGATTTTTGGTCATCTTCACCATATATTAAAAAATCACGTCGCAGACCTGCCGTTGCGTAATTAGCCCGCAATATGCGTAAACACATAGAATGGAACGTCCCCATCCATAAATCAGCACATAAATGTGATATTTCACTATATCCTGCAACACGGAAACGCATTTCGTTTGCCGCTTTATTGGTAAATGTCAATGCCAATATTTCCCACGGGCGCGCCAAACCATTATATAATATATGCGCTATACGTGATGTTAACACGCGTGTTTTTCCGGTTCCTGCGCCTGATAACACCAAAAGAGGTCCATCAACCGTAGTGACAGCCAATTTTTGTTCATCATTTAAATCACGCATATAATCCATAGACATTTTTTCAATTTTCCATATTGTAATTTATAAAAGTTTTCTATACAATCATTTTGTTATTAAAAACAGGAAAGATATGACACGTTTAATTTGCTTTGATATTGAAACGACAGGTTTTGAATATATGCGTGGGGACCGCTGTATTGAAATTGGTGCTGTTGAATTAATTGATGGCAAATTAACAGATAACACTTTTCATGAATATATAAACCCAGAAGGAAAAATAATTCCACCTGAAACATATATGGTGCATAAAATATCAAATGCATTTTTGGAAGATAAACCAAAAATGTCAGAAATTGCACCTAAGTTTCTAGAATTTATCGGGGACGCACAAATTGTTGCTCACAATGGACTGGATTTCGACTTTCCATTTATAAATTACGAATTAGAAAAATTAAATTTAAAACCAATTCCACGTTCACAAATGCTTGATTCAATTGTAATCGCACGTAATCGTGTATACGGGCCAAAATCTTACACTCTGGACGCATTAGCAAAATGGTTTGGCGTATCATTAACCGCACGTGCAGACGCGCATGGTGCTTTAATTGACGCAGAAATTTTGGCACATGTCTATCTGGAATTGGAAAACACAGCACCCGCAGTTGATATCAAAGAATTAATCAAAGAACAACATGATGCATTTTTAAAAACACCTAAAATCGGCACTGATTTTCCAAAACGAACATTTGAAGTACCGGCGGATGAATTAGAAACCCATAATAAATTTATGGAACAATTATTAAACGACGGAAAATAATTTTTTATTCAAGTCCTGCCGCATTAAAATATTTATTAACTCCACCTTTTCTTACACAATAATACGGACAATAGGCATGGCAATCATCAAGTGGATCTGTATTTACTTGTACTGCCTGTGAACTGGTAACACGTTTTGTTTCTAATCCTGGTATTGTGAATTCTGTCATCTTGCACCAGCAATATTGTCCATTCGCTGATTCTGTTGTATTAGCAATAGCATTTACTGCACTCATGGTGTAATTACTGCAAATTGCAACACCTGTAATTTCAATACCATTTTGCGTATCTGATGTTCTTGCTTTCCATGTACTTCTTTTGTTATCTGCGCAGTTAACGCTATCCCCTGGGGTGTCATTTGAGAAACTATCATAACACATATCTCCTCTATCTGGGCTATATCCATGTGCATACAAACCAATAAAATTATTTACATCTTGTAAAACACATTTTGATCCTGTTTCTGAAACTTTCGTTCTAAATGGACATTGGGCAACACATGTGCCATATGCATCATAATTACCACTTGGACATGATTTTACACATGCGCCATCACTGGCTGAATAACCATCTTTACATACGCATCTTGCATTAACGTGTGCACCAGTTTGTGTTCCGTCATCATATACTGAATTTTCAGGACATAACATTTCCTGATAGAACAATTCAGATATTCCCTCAATAAGAGCTAATTTTCTGTCGCTTTCATCCGGTAATTTTTCTATCTTTTCTTGCATTTCTTTGTCATAAGCGAACACAGAATAACCACATGTTAACGCAACATTATAACACGTCCCTGTTAACACTTTATAAACATTATCAACATTTGCAGAATCTGACCATGCCGTAATTTGTGTATTTTGTTTGTTATAGCATTCTTGAACACTGCTCATACAGGTTGCAGCATAATCTGATATAATCTTTGATTGGGCGGCCTTGATATTAACCATTGCACGTTGTATATAACCAACAACAACTTCGTTATACGGTTTATACGTAGTTTTTTTACCGGTTTCTTCGTACGTATAATATTGGCATTTATCCAATACAGCACGACACAAACCACCATCTTTTACGGTTGCCCCAGTACCAATTTTCTGCATTAAATAATTCACGATACATGCACCATCGTGATTTGCACATGTAGTATCAGATTTTGATGCTTTGATAAAATCAGAATTTATTTTTGTATTGTTATAATTCGTCATAAAATCTGTGATATTTGGAGTATTTCGTCCCAATACAACAGTACCATTTTCATCTATATACATTTTGGTAGGATCCAAACACTTCAAATAATCTTCGCCACAGACCATATCATCCAACATACATTTTTCCAATGCACCAATACAACCTTTGGCATCGTATTCATTTTTATTTTGCAGCACGGCAAGACGCGCCTTTTGCAACATTAAATTTGCACTGCGAACATTGTTAACCAACGTAGTATTTAATTTTTCCAATCCCTGTTCATATGCAATACAATCTTTTGCAATAGCCAAATCATAATTACCAGTAATTTGTGATTCATTACCACCAGCATCTTTGCATTGGTTTAAAACAGATTTACAACGTTTTGTTGCTTCTTTGTAAAGCGCAGTTCCACGTTTTGCAGAAATATCACTTGCTTTATCACTGAACATGTCCAAACTGAACAAATCAGAAGAATCAGAAGAAAAATCAAAATCCATATTCAGCAAAGAATCACTGTTTGATGCCGTCAATGTTGTCGCCGCTGTTGGATCTTTAATCATATCAGCAATATCATCCAATAACGAACGGGTTTTTGTATTATCTCTGGTTTTGTTCATTTCAAGTTCTGCTTCCGTTGCAGACATAATTGCGCGGATTTCATCAGCAGATAATCCCACATAACGAATACGTTGTGCAACATCGTTTAATTCTGTGTTTGCTGCTTCTACTGCTTCTTGTGCTTTTGCGTATTTGCTTAAATTTGCAGAACAAGAACATCTTTTTTGATTTGCATCAACAACCGCACAAAACTGGTCCATACATTCGTTATATTGTTGTTGGCAAACGTTATTCAAATCGTTTGATTTTTCCATCATATCTTTTGCAGCAGCCAAACTTTCAGCAGTTATTGCTTTTTGTTGTGTTAATGCACGATTTTGAACACCACGAACCTGTTCGTCTATATTAGAACCGGTTTGAACATCAGAATTCCCAATTGTTGCACGTCCACCTACTTCTGCCGTAGATGCACGCAAAGTTATACCTGCACGACGAACGGCCGCAGTATTATTTATACTGGCCGCATCTGTGCGCGCACTGCGTCCCACAGTATTAACCGCAGCATCCAATCCAGACGTTGTACTTTTTGTACGTGTATTCACAGAACGCGATACCACATTTGCTTTTTGATTTGGCGTTGTACGAGACACAACATCAACTTTCTTTCCACGCGATACACTTCTTGAAATAGTCGCAGCAGAACGATTTTTAGTTGTTATATTTTCAGTTTGCTGTTCAATAAATTCATTTGAATTTTTTGTTGGAATTGCGCGGGAAATATTACCAGTTGCCGCAAATGAATTTGCGGTATAAAAAACAGCAACGAAGAGAACATACGAAAATCTTCTCATTTCCTTAGGTTTAATTATATCATAAAACCGAATCAAAAAAAAGCATATTTACAAAAAAACCGCCCGTTCGGGCGGTATAAAATAATAAAAAAATTATTCTATTATTTTGATTCTGTATCTGGAACAACAGAAACTGTTTTTCTGTCGCCGTTTCCACGTTTAAAGGAAACAATTCCAGCGATTTTTGCGAACAAAGTATGATCTTTGCCCATACCAACATTCAGACCTGGATGAACAGCTGTACCACGTTGACGGATAATGATATTACCTGGGATAACGTGTGAACCGCCACTTTTCTTTACACCCAATCTGCGTCCGGCTGAATCGCGTCCGTTTGTAGATGCGGAACCTGCTTTCTTATGTGCCATAATTTAACTCCTTACGTTTTTTGGGCGTCTTAGGCCTTGATAGATTTAATTTTCAAAACAGTGATAAACTGACGATGACCGGCAGTTCTGCGATAGTTTTGACGACGTTTTTTCTTGAACACCAAAACTTTATCATCACGTTTTTGTTCGATAACATCAGCAACAATTTTAGCACCGTCAATAAAAGGAGTGCCAACTTTGTCACCAACCATTAAAACCTGGTCAAATTCGACCGAACCGGTTGCGTCTAATTTTTCAACTTTAACGATATCGCCTTCTTGGACACGATATTGTTTGCCACCGGTTTGAAAGATTGCGAATGTAGCCATTATACTTTCTCTTTTGTTTAATTTGTTAATGTTAAAATTCCGTTCTGCACAAAATTTTATGCAAATTATACATTGAAAATATCAAAAGTCAACAATTTTGCACAAAAATTTATGCAAATTATACATATTTATAAAAACCAGCGCAAAAAAACACTGCCCAATCGGGCGGCAACAAATCAAAACTTTGTTTATTCTGGTTTACTAGAATTAGCCCCTGGAAGCCCATATCCATAAAAACGATTATTTTTTGCGTCTTCTTTGTCTTCTATTTTTTGGATAATTGCATGATTCAAAGATTGTGCACATTCTGTGATTTTATCCTTGCCACAATCTTTGCCATCACATTCATCTGCTGGTTTTATTTTCCAACTTTTTGCCCAAGCAATCGTTTCTTGCAATTGTTTACACGCCTTTTGTCTGTTTCCGCTGGCATTAGCAATTATCACAGATACATTATTTTGCAAACATTTATATGCCGCTGACGAACTGTTGCTGTTTGCGCAATTTTCCGCACCTGGCAACACAACTTTTTTATCATTACTGCCACTGCCTGATAAACCACTTAGTAAACCAGACGAAGAATCTTTTGTATCTGCGCCGGCTGCTTCAAGATTGGTTTTAACAATGGCTTTTTCCAATTGAATTTTTAATCTGCGAATAGTCGCCTTTAAATATTCATATTGTTTGTACATTTGTTGCGAAACAACAGTTGTCTTTAAACCAATTCTTTCTTTGATTTCATTGGCACCCGATGCATCAGACATTCTTCGATTGTATTCTTCATAAACTTCTTTATCACCACCAAGATTACATTCGTCGTTTTCATCTTCTGGATCTCGTGTGCAAGATTCACAATCGGTTTTGTCTCTGTTTGGCACGAACCCTGAGCGACATAATTTAACTTCGCATTCTTTCTTATTAGCATCTTTCCAAGACGCCCATTTTATTTGTTTACCGTTTTTAAGTTCCGCATCTTTCAAATGCTGATTTAAACAATCTTTTTCATCAAACAAAGTACGATCCAAAGCGTCGTTTCTGCCGATATTATATGAATGTGTGTCACAAATTGCATAAATCGGGTTTACATACGAACAACCATCCACACCATTATCTGTTCCACCACTACAACCTTGATTATCAGCTTCAATATCATCCTTACAACACATAGATTTTGCATCAACTGTTTTTTTCAAGGCCGATGCACGTAAACTTCTGCCATCGACATCCTTATTAGAATAACAATAATCTGATTTTTGTGGTGTATTGGTATAAGTAATTCTCGACGTTGGTTCGGTTTGATTTATCCACGCATCCAAAACTTCTATATCTATCAAATTTGCACCATTCTTTCTGCGCGTACGTGATGCGAAAAACGTCGCAGAATCCAGCACACCAGACGCACATGCAACAACCGTCACGTTACCGTCTTTTGTGTCATTTTCGGCATTTATCCAACCTTCATAAACAGCATCTTCACCGGATAACATTTTTAACATTGTGCAACGACTGCAATGCGCATAACAGTTATTTTCCCTTAAACACTTCTTCTTTTCTTCTATACTAGTTTTATTATCACATTGTTGTTCACAATTCTCGTAACTCGTTTTTGTACTTCCCGCAGAACTTACCGGGCATACATACGGGACTCCTTTTTGCCCTTCAGAAACATCACTGTATATGATTGTACCATTTGTCATTTGTGGACACATGTATTGTCCCCATGCACTGCATGAATTATCTAACATCATATAGATTTGGGATAAATCTATACCAGAACCCTGGGCTGTAATTAATGCTTCATAAACTTTATCAATTGCGTTGTTATATGGTTCGATAAATCCAGATGCCAATTCACGCCATTTTTTTACACGATGTGGTCCTTCACAATTATTACCACGCGCATCACAACGCGCATAATCAAAAGAATTCTTTAAAGCAGTTTCGATTGCTTTAACAGAAACTTCAGCATCTTCGATTTCAGTTCTGATTTGACCGGCAATTTTTTGACGTTCCAAAACATCAGCATTTATACCACGTTCGATTGCTTCCTTTTGATATGCAGAAAGCCCCGCTTCATCTTCCATAGCAGCATTTGTTGCAGCAGTTTTCATTTCATTCAATGCAGCCGCAGATTGTGCCTGTTGTTGTGCCAGCGCATTTTGTAATTGCTGTTGTGATTCATATTGTTGCTGTTGCATTTGTTGTTGCATCTGCTGCATTTGTTGTTGCATCTGTTGCATTTGTTGTTGCGATTGCGAATTCGCAGCGGCAGCCGCCTGGGCTGCAGCAGCCTGGACAGCCAGTTCCTGTTCTTTCACCTTTGCAGTAGATGTTGCAACCAATTGTGCAGTCATAAATCTAACCAAATCATCGCCATATTGCTTACATGAATCATTTGATTTTACACATCCATCAACAATATCTGCAGCAACAGAGGCCGTTGCACATCCGCCATTAGCACATTTTGGTTGTGCGCAACGCAAAATAACAGAATTACAATTACCAAAATTCGCCTTGGCCGGTGTGTTATTGCCATCATAACGACCATTTGTCATCATTGCCCATTGGTTATTGTTTACATTACTTGGATTGAAAGCGGTTAAATTTGAACCACTTGTTGTCGCAACAGGCGCAGCACAAACCGCCCCAAATGGTGCACAACACAAAAGCATAGTCAAAATATGCGATATTTTTTTCATCTCTCTTGGGTTTAATTTTATCACAAAAAAATATTCAAGTAAAGCGGAACAATCATTTTATATAAAAAAACACCGTCCAATCGGACGGTTGTTTTTTAATTAACATTCCAGTTTTCAACAATTTTTATTGTTCCCGTTGTACCAGCCGGAACAGTAACCGTTGTATCATCACAACCTAATTCTTCATTATTTCCGTCAACCAAACAAAAACCAATGAATGTACGTCCCGCTGTTGATGTTGGTCTTGGCGTTGGTGTTATTGTTTGTGCATTCGATGAATATGTGTATGACAAAGGTGCCAAACCACTTATTAATACAGGTGCATTATTGTTTTCCTGGCTGTAATAATTTATCGAATATGTATTTGAAACGGTATCTTCATCTTGTTTGTTAGCTTTTTTTTTCCAGCCACGCAAACAATCTTCATTGGTTGATGTACAATTTTCGCCATCTGTTTTAAGTGCCTGTTGCAAACACCATTCACGCACATTAGCAGAATTTACACCTGTCTGTTTTGAACTCCCAGACAAATCAATTGGATTAGATGTTGGAATTGTACTTGATGCACCATACAATATTTCACTGATTGTCACAACATTACGACATGTGTTTTCTGTATATTCTGTAGAGAACGTACAACTGTCGTTATCAGGTAAATCAATCACCGCTGTCAATTGAGTTTGCAATGGCGAACATATCATTGTTTCATAACAATGAGGCACCTGGGATACCTGGGAACAATATGCTTTGATACGTGCAGTTGTCCAACGGCTGTCTTCGTCGCTGTATTCATCATAGCAATCCCAAATTTCACTGATACATTCATTAAAGTTATCTATGGCCGCTGTTGCACCAGACAAAGCTTCGGCGTCAGCCTGTTGTTTAAATTCAAGACGTTTTTGTTGTAATGCCTGTTCTGCTGCAATTTTTTGATAATTTATGTTTTGTGCAGTTTTTGTTAATGCAGCCCCATAAACATCACATGCAGAATTCGCATCTAATAAATATTTTTGCATAATGCTGCGACGTGCATCTGCAACCGGTCCACGTAATGTATAATATGGATCAGATGATGTTGTTGTTTGTGCACGTGTTCCTGAAATTGTTGATGTTGTTGTATAACCAAAACATGTCGCGCTGTTATCATCACTTTGTCTGCCGCGTTCATTTATTTCAACGTCACCGGCCTCGTTTACAGAAATATAACTGTTGTAATTGAATGGACAAGATGATGTTGCACCATTTGCACATTTTTTATGTGTGACGCCATCTGAATCTTTCACAGAGACAGGTGTTCCGCATGCTTCATAAATACCGTTGAAACATGAATCTAAAACACGACCACAAACATTGTTGTGTGCGTATTCAAATAATTTATATCCCCATTTGTTTGCCAAAGAATCTATAGATGTGCTTTCTGTATCTGTTGTTGATATTTTACTGACAATAGAAGATATATTTGTATATGCGTTTGCTAAATTATCAACATTATCCATTTCATATTGTTTTGCCAAATCTTTTGCATCAGCCCATGCTTTCAATTGTGCCAAAATATCAGAAGAAGAACCCTTGATATCACTTAAATCTGTAATCTTGAAACCAAAGCTGTTGGTTGTACAATATTTTGGTGCAGTGTTACAATTATCTACAGTTTTACCATCTGGTTGGTCATAAATATTATGAATTTTGCACCAATTTTTTAATTCATCTGAATTCGTACCATATTTATCTTTTGTTTCTTGCCATGATACACAATTCATAACCTGTTCTGCTTCTGTTAAAGAAAATGCAGAAGATAAATCTTTACCTTTACCCTTGGTTGCAATTAACAAAGATAATTGACCAGATAATTTTATCAGTTCTTCATTGGCGATTTCCAATTTGTCTTCTGCTTCCAAAAAGCTGTTTACACGTCCAGCGCAAGAACAACGACCCTTGGTATCACTACGCGCTGTACAGATTTCATCCATACAAGTGTAATATGATTCCATACAGTTTGCATATGCATCGGCCGCAATTAAACCAGTCGAAGAATCGATAATATTTGCATATGAACCCGTATATAATTTACTGCTTAAATATGTATAATTCGTTGATGTACCTGCGACACGGGAACCAGCCATCACAGAACCACTTGCACTGACACGTGATGGTGTTGTGGCCGTACGTGCACGAACTGCACGATTAGTTGTTGTTCTGTTTGCTGTATTGCTGCGTGAAACAACACCACGTGATGATACATTACCCGAACGCGTTGGTGTTATTGAACGCGATGATACACTTCTGTTTGCAGTTCCACGCGATGCAACAGTTGTTCGTGGTTGTGCAATTGCACCCGGTGCACGTGATACTGTTGTACGTGCGGCATTTGCACGTGTTGTTGCGTTTGCGCGTGGGCTTTGACGACCGGTATTCTGAACAACATTTACTGGTGCAATTGGATCTGCAAACACAGAACGCATGGATATAAATGTTGAACAAACGAAAAACGCTGCAGCCAGCAAAAATACTGTGCCCATTGCATTTTTTACTGAATTTACATTTATACGAATTCTCATAAAAATCTCCTGTACGTTTATCGTATGAAACAACGCCCAGATTTTCGGGCTTTGTCACACAATATTCCTTCACTTAGTATAAATTATAACAAATTCAAACAATTCTGTAAACAATAAAAATTTACATTCAATATAAAATCCCATATATTTCATTAGACATAAAAAATAAAAATATTATAATCAAACACAACGAAAGGAAAAATAAACACAATGAAAAAAATTATTACATGTCTTTTATTATCTATGCTGATATTGCCAACTTTTGCAGAAAATAATGTGATGTTTGGTAACAAAATAAATTCGATGACAATATATGGTGCACAATCTACTGGTTCTGGTACTTTGTTAAAACTGATTCAACCGGGACTTTGGGATTTCAACCCACAAACATTTGTAATGGCACAATACAGCCAACCTATTAAATTCTTTCGCCTGGATTCCAGATTGAATTTGAACGTTGGTCAAAATTTTGCCTATAATTCCAGTCGTGGTTTATCTTTCTTTGGTATTGGTATTTCCATAGATACCGCACTTTTACAATATGATGATTGGTATATGGGTATTGGTATCGGCCCATTTATGCGCGACAATATGGATTATTGGGTTGAAAGTCGCCTGGTATTCGAAGAAAAATTCTTTATCGGAAAAAATATAAATGAAAATTGGAATATTGAATTATTCACTGTGCATTTTTCAAACGGCAATTTTACCAATAAAAACGAAGGTTTTAATTTTGCCGGTATTGGTTTTGGGTATAAATTCTAGTATTTTAAGAATACGTACCTGTGGCAATCCAAATAAAAATAATACATAATGATATTGTTCAAGACACAGCAGGAATTAAACGTATCCTGAGTGACTGAACCCAGCAATGCCCCACATACTGTGGAAAGTGGTGTTGCAAAAAACCGCCCGCTTAATGTGGCTTTATCTCCGTAATTACGCGTGGGACAAAGGCCTCCTAGCTGGGCGGTTCTGTGTTTTTAATTTATAAATTAACAACCATGATTACATGCTGGTTTAACACGTGTGTATGTTCCAGCAGGTACATATTTTACGACCGGTTTATATGTTTGAACTGTTTCACGAACAAAATATTCGCGTTTAACAACTTCTTCTTTTTCAGCACAATCACAGCAATCACAACCGCATGTTTCAACTGGTTTTACAGTATATGTTGGTTTTTTGATTGTACGAACGATACCGTTGTCACATTCAACAATTGTGATAACTGCGCGTTTATCTGCTGTTGCACGATCAAGCGCTGCACGCATTTCGGCTTCATCACATGTGTTAATAGATTCACGGTAAACATCGGCGACTGCAACATTAGAGAACAAAGCCGCAATCAAAGACAAAAGAACAAATTTTTTCATTTTGGTATACCTTTTCTTTTGTTCTCTCTCGTGTGATTATCATAGACCATAAATTCCAGATATCAACAAAAAATGCGAAAAAATATGGAATTCTTGCCTGGTGCAAAATAATAAAAAAAATGATAAAAAGAATTTTATGAAAAACAATTATGATTGTCGTGCCGCAATAATATTGGGGATGCATGATGCAATAGTGTCTTTAACAGGGCTGATTGCCGGGCTTTTCTTTGCATTCACAGATTCAAATATAATAATTATAACATGTATAATTTCATCCGTTACTGCGTCGCTTTCTATGGGGGCGGCGAATTATCTGGCGACAAAATCGGTTCACCATGACAAAGCCATGATGTCTGCCGTCTGTACTTTTACAGCATATATGGCAACCTGTTTTTTGTTGATATTACCATTTTTCATGTTTACGGACAGATATTTGATATTTTCATCCATAATTTTAATGTCGATATTTATAATATTTGCATTTAATTTATTTTTCTATATCGGCCAAGGTTTTTATAAACTATAAACACTTTTTTGAAATGCTCGCTATTTGCACACTAGTTTCCATCACAGCTTTTTTCATAGGCGAATTCGCCCATCAAATTTTTGGAATATAAAAAAACCACCGCCACAATGGCGGTGGTTGTTTTATCTTTGTTGCATAGTTTTTGCTATCTTTGCTGCGATTCTTGGGAATTTTCTGTTATCAAAAACAAAACATTCTTTTACTTGTTTGATACGCGGGCCTTCCTTAGAATCAGACACAACAGGTATGTTTAATTCTTTCAGTATTTCACAAAACTTTTCTCTTTTGCCTGCCTTCGGAAAGACAGCAACATTCCATACAATACTTCCTTTTTCAAAGGTTGGAAACAAACCATAATCTTCCGTGATTTCACAAAGATTGGTTTCTAAATAATCATATTTATTATTCATACAAATCATTATAATTTATCGTTTTCTGTTGTTCTTTGTGCAAAGAATCTATCACTTCTTTAACGATTTCTTGTTTCAATTGTTGTTTAGATTGTTTTGCACTTTTATCAGAATAAATCGCCATAAAATAAACAAATATAAATAACGAAGTAATGGTGATGCCACCAAGTGTTCCATCTTTTACATTATCTTTGTTATTTTTCCACCAATTGTTTGCTTTTTGTTTAAAAGGTAATTTATACATTTTGCAAAGGTGCATTAAATCCGCCAATTCTTTTGCTTTACCTTTGTTACGATAATATTTTTTATTATTTATTGTGTAATAAGTTCGACCATTGGCGACATTACCTTCGGTATTGCGCGATATTATAACATTATCTATTTTGATACTATTATCGTCTGGTTGTGATATTTCATATTTTTTATAATTTTTTTGCAAATATTGTATATTTTCCAAAACCTGTTCGTCTGACAAATCCGACCAATCATTTGGAAACGCAATTTTCTTTGGTGCGCGAACATACCAAGAACCGGTTATTTCACGCATTTTTAAATATTTGTTCCATAATTTAGCATTTATAAAAACTTCATCACCATCAATTATAAATCTGTCATTTTTCAAATCTATGCTATGTACTTTGAAATCACCAGTCCATGTAATTTTTTTACCGTCAACAATTACACCATTATCTGTACCATATTTATATTCTTTTATAAAACGATCCATCCACGTCATCGCTGCCGTTTCACGTGGAATAATAATTTCAATATCTTCAATTTCCATACCGTTACCTTTTATTTGTTGTAAAACAATAATTAGCACAAATATTTGTAAAGTCAATTTTGTTACACAAAAAAACACCGCCTAAACGGCGGTTTCTTTAACGAATTTTGTGATTTATTGAATCATTAAATAAAACAGTATTTGTTTGTTTTACTTCTTGAACCTGTTTAACCGATTGTGTCGCAGTATTTGCATCGACCTGATTATTCTTGTTTCCAAACGCAGCAAAAGTAAATGTAAATATCATAAGGCCAAAATAAAATATATCTGGCGTTTTTTCTTTTACTTTTTCTTTAAATGTTGTTGGTTGTAATAAATCATTATCTTCATCATATGTCATTTATTTAACCTTTTGTGTCAATTGCAAATTGTACAGTGTATCATTTTTTAATTCTTGGATTTTTTTAACTTCTGTATTTTTTACGGTGTTTTTATTGCCTGTAATTTTAGAACAGCTTTGCTGCAAAGATAATACAAAAACTGTACAAACCACCGCAACAGCCAATGTTTCAAAATGTTTATTCATAATATAATAACCTTTTTTGATTTAATTCTGGCGACGACCTACTCTTCCGTGACTTAAGTCAAAGTACCATCGGCGATACGGCTTTTCCCTGTCTGGTTCGGAATGGAACAGAGGGTTTCGTCCGCTCTATAATCACCAGAATTAAATCCAGCGAACACATAATAATCTAAAATTTTCTATTGTCAAGAATCTTTAACACTCTCTTCAAGCGATAAAAAGTCAATGGTTCGATTAGTAATGGTAAGCTAAACCCCTCGCAGGGCTTACACCGCCATCCTATCAATGTCCTAGTCTAGAACTGAACTCATGGGGATATCTTATCTTGCGACCAGCTTCCCGCTTAGATGCTTTCAGCGGTTATCTGTTCCGAACATAGCTACCCTGCGGTGCCGCTGGCGCGACAACAGGTACACCAGAGGTTCGTTCGACCCGGTCCTCTCGTACTAAGGTCAAGTTCGCTCAAATATCCAACGCCCACAGTAGATAGGGACCTAACTGTCTCACGACGTTATTAACCCAACTCACGTACCGCTTTAAATGGCGAACAGCCATACCCTTGGGACCTGCTCCAGCCCCAGGATGCGATGAGTCGACATCGAGGTGCCAAACACTACCGTCGCTATGGACGCTTGGGTAGCATCAGCCTGTTATCCCTAGAGTAGCTTTTATCCGTGTGCGATGGCCCTTCCATGCGGAGCCACCGGGTCACTATGACCGACTTTCGTCTCTGCTCGGGGTGTCCCCCTTGCAGTCAGGCTTGCTTTTGCCATTGCACTCACCGGCTGATTTCCGACCAGCCTGAGCAAACCTTCGCGCGCCTCCGGTACACTTTGGGAGGCGACCACCCCAGTCAAACTGCCCATCACGCACTGTCCCCCGCCCTGGTTCAAGAACGCGGGTTAGACACTAAAACACATCAGGGTGGTATTTCACCAACCGCTCCAGGCGAACCAAAATCCGCCCTTCAAAGCGTCCCACCTATCCTACGCAAATGAGTCCTAGTGCCAGTACGAAACTGCAGTAAAGCTTCATAGGGTCTTTCCGTCTAGCTGCGGGTACCCGGCATTTTCACCGAGAATTCAATTTCGCTGAGTCTATGTTGGAGACAGTGTGGAGATCGTTACGCCATTCATGCGGGTCGGAACTTACCCGACAAGGAATTTCGCTACCTTAGGACCGTTAGAGTTACGGCCGCCGTTTACTGGGGCTTCACATCAATGCTTGCACACCTCTGCTTAACCTTCCAGCACTGGGCAGGCGTCAGTCCCTATACATCATCTTATACGATTTAGCAGAGACCTGGGTTTTAAGTAAACAGTCGCCCCCACCTGGTTTGTGTCACCTGATTAAAGTTGCCTTGAAACAGGTCATCCTTATTCCGAAGTTACGGATGCATTTTGCCTAGTTCCTTCAACATAGTTCTCTCAACCGCCTTAGTCTACTCGACTCGAGCACCTGTGTTGGTTCTGGGTACGATCTATACGCGTGGGCTATTTCCTGGAACCCCTTCACTGCACAGTCAATCCAATAAGACCACACAATTTACGGAATTCGTCACTCTCACGCAGGTCACGGAATATTAACCGTGTTCCCATCGACTACGCCTTTCGGCCTCGCCTTAGGGGTCGACTCACCCTACCCTGATTAACATTGGATAGGAACCCTTGCTCTTACGGCGTCAAGGTTTCTCACCTTGATTAGCTGCTACTCATGCCAACATTCGCGCTTCTGATACCTCCACCGTGGCTCGCGCCTTCAGCTTCACAGGCTTACAGAATGCTCCGCTACCGCGACACTTACGTGCCACCCGCAAATTCGGTAAATGATTTTAGCCCCGTTACATTTTCGTTGCCGAAACTCTAATAGACCAGTGAGCTATTACGCTTTCTTTAAACGATGGCTGCTTCCAAGCCAACATCCTGGTTGTTTTGGAATCTCGACTCACTTTCCCACTTAATCATTATTTTGGGACCTTATTTGGCGGTCTGGGCTGTTGCCCTCTCGTCCACCGACCTTAGCACCGATGGACTGTTTCCTGTGCTATGACTTGCTGGTATTCAGAGTTTGATATGGGTTGGTAAGATTTTACTCCCCCTAGCCATTTCAGTGCTTTACCCCCAACAAGGAACACACAAGACACTACCTCTATAGTTTTCGCGGAGAACCAGCTATAACGGGGTTCGATTGGCTTTTCACCCCTAGACACAGGTCATCGCCCAATGTTGCCATATTGGTGCGTTCGGTCCTCCAGCGACTGTTACGCCGCCTTCAACCTGCCCATACCTAGATCACCCCGCTTCGGGTCTATTACTGCATACTAAAGCGCCCTATTCAGACTCGGTTTCCCTACGCTTACATCTAACGACTTAGGCTTGCATGCAATAATAACTCGTTGGCTCATTATACAAAAGGTACGCCATCACCGGAAAACCGGCTCTGACAGCTTGTAGGTATTCAGTTTCAGTGTCTATTTCACTCCCCCTTCGGGGTTCTTTTCACCTTTCCCTCACGGTACTTGTTCACTATCGGTCAATCAGGAGTATTTAGCCTTGGGGGAAGGTCCCCCCGTATTCAAACCGGATTTCACGTGTCCGGCTCTACTCTTGAACCAAAAAACTAGATTTCGCATACAGGGCTATCACCTATTATTGCTGTGTTTTCCACCACATTTTGCTATCTAAAATCTCGGTCACTGGGCTGGTCCCGTTTCGCTCGCCACTACTAAGGGAATCGCTATTGCTTTCTTTTCCTGCGGGTACTGAGATGTTTCACTTCTCCGCGTTTGCTTCTTTGACCTATGTATTCAGTCAAAGATAATACACAAGGTATTGGGTTTCCCCATTCGGAAATTCCGGGGTCAAAGGATATTGACGCCTCACCCGGACTTATCGCAGTCTTTCACGTCCTTCATCGCCTCTGATTGCCAAGGCATCCACTAAACACCCTTTGTTACTTTTTATCTTATGCTTGAAGAGAATGTCTTC
>OMQP01000052.1 GCA_900313285.1 uncultured Pseudomonadota bacterium | reverse complement strand
AATGATATATGGCATAATTTTGCAATTTATCGAGATTCCGGCGGCAAGCTGCATATGGAACTTATGGATTTCGGTGATTTTACATCGGAAGAAAAATTGTTCAGGTCTAATGACGATGTGTTAGAAATAAAAAAATTATTTTCAAAATGGAGCGACAGAGGCTTAGTTGAAAAAGATGTCGGTAGAGAAGTAAGTGTTGCTGTTGAAAAGGGGTTGACTGAAAAAGTAGATAATATTTCTGTTGCTACATCGTCTGTAAGCGCAACAAAAACAGATGTTGCAACAGTAAAAGGTACATCAAAAACAACGGCAAAGAATGAATTTAAAGCTGTAGAAAACACAGGTAATGTAACTGCAGAAAACGCAACAACTAAAATATCGAAACCAGGTATTGAAAAAACAGTTATTACAGAAGAAAATGTTTCTGACATAATATTACACAATCATGAAGTTGCAAAAGATGAATATGATTATGTAAGACGTGTATATAATTCTGGACCAGATGGTGAAGAATGGGTATATTTATGGGAAAATTATGCTCCAAGGAATCAATCATTGAGAGATTTTCAAAAAATTTATGGTAACGATTTAAACAAGGCAGAAAATGATTTGAAAAAATTGGGTGATGATTTTTATCAAGCAGCTGTTGATGAAGTAGATAAACGGGCATCAGATTTATTTGATGTTTATACCGAAAAACATGGATTCAAAAAATATAAAGAATATCTTGATATTAGGGATAAATATCAATTGTCTGATCGTATGACACCAGAAACAAAAGGATTAGAAAATTGGAGTCAGGCTGAAATAAATGAGGCAGAACAGTTATATATTGCAGAGCAAGCCAAGTTAGGAGCAAAAGAAATGAAGGAAAGTAGTGCCATATATTCAACATATGATTCACGAGTTGCAAAAATCAATAAAAAATATGAAGCAAAAGCCGCGAAATTTAAAGATAAGGCTTCCATAGCAGAACAAGAGTATATAAATGAATATGGAACTAATGAGGGCTTTGAAAAAACATCTAAATATAAAGAATTAAAAAAAGAATATCAGGAAGTAGCAGAACAATATCAATACGAAATAGGAAAAATGGAATTATCTAACCAAGAAATCATAGCTCAGCAAATGAAATATAATCTTGATGAATTGCTTTCCAAATATGGTGATTTGGGTAAAAGAGTAGATTCATGGGGTGCTTTAACAAAAGAAGAAAAAATTAATTTATTACAAGACATTATAGATACATATGCAAAAAGGTACAATACACCGCAAATCAAGATTTTGACTGAATATAATCCAGACGCTACGTATCTTGCTTACTATACTCATGGTACACATAATATTACTTTTAATACAAATGCACAAGTTCTGGATGGAAACAGTAAAGAAGTATTAGGTGTACTTTTACACGAATATAATCATGCTATTGATTATTTGACCCCAAACAAAGGAGCTGTTGGTGCACAAATTATAAAAAACAAACTATTTCAGACTAATGAAGGACCGATATATTTCTTAAACTCGACAGAACAAAGCTCTTTTGCAGTTAGTGGTGCAGTAAAGCAAGGAATGGATGTTCCGTTGCAGTGGGCGGAAGATATACAATATATAAAATCACAAAAAGCGGCAAAAGCGGCTGCATCTGAAAAACAATCATTCCAGACGACATTAAAACCATGGTAAAAAATAATAATAAAATAATTTTTAGTGTGGTTGGTTTTGCCTTTAACCACACTAATTTTTTATCCCGTTGATTTAATAATTATTTTATTGTATGATTTGCGCGACAAAGATTATAAAAAGGATTTATTTATGAAAAAAGTTGTTATCACCGGTATGGGAATTGTTTCACCAGTTGGTACAGGTATAGATTATGCATGGAAAAATTTATTAGACGGAAAAACAGGTATTCATAAAATTACTGGTTTTGATACAGAAGAATTGGCTTCAAAAATTGCTGGTGTTCCACAACGTGGTACTGAACCAGGGGAATTCAATCCTGATACAGTTATTGAACCACGCGAACAACGTAAAATGGATAATACTATTATTTATGGTTTGGTCGCTGCAGATGAAGCTATAAAGGATGCTGGCTTAATCGAATATAACGGTGATAAAGAACGCATAGGGGTATCTGTCGGCAGTGGTGTTGGCGGTTTGTCTACAATAGCTTTGACAGATAAAGATATTATTGAACATGGTTCTCGTTTTGTAAGTCCTTTCTTTGTTCCAAAATGTGTTGTGAATATGACTTCGGGTTATATCTCTATTAAATACGGATTTGGTGGGCCAAATATTGCTATGGCAACTGCATGTGCAACAGGATCCCATTCTATTGGTGAAGGCGCAGAAATAATCAAACGTGGCGATGCAGATATTATGATTTGCGGTGGAACAGAAGCAGCAGTTTGTCCATTGGGTATGATTGGATTTTCTGCAATGCGTGCATTAAGTACACGTAACGATGACCCTGAACATGCTTCTCGCCCATGGGATATTGGACGTGATGGTTTTGTTATGGGCGAAGGTGCGGGCATTTTGGTTCTGGAAGAATATGAACATGCTGTTGCACGTGGTGCAAAAATATATGCTGAAGTTGCAGGATTTGGAATGAGTGCGGATGCACATCATATCACTGCACCTGCACCAGAAGGCGTTGGCGGAAAACGCGCTATGATGATTGCTTTGAATAAAGCAGGGTTAAAACCAGAAGACGTTGATTATGTCAACGCACATGGAACATCAACTGGGTTGGGCGATGTCGGTGAATTGGTTGCTGTGAAAGATTTGTTTGGTAATGGAAAAACATGTATGTCATCAACCAAATCTATGACAGGCCATTTATTAGGGGCAGCAGGTGCAATTGAAGCGATATTCTGTGCTTTGGCGATTCGCGATAATATTGTGCCACCAACAATAAATTTGGAAAATCCAATAGAAGAAGTTGGTGATTTTAATTTGGTTCCAAATGTTGCACAAAAAAGAAATGTTGATGTGACATTATCTAATTCGTTTGGGTTTGGGGGGACAAACGCCAGTTTAATTTTGAAACGCGTTAAATAATGCGTTAATAAAAAAAGGAAAGGGCGATGTCTGTTATCTATACCGATTCGGTTGACGTTGTAAAACGTGAAATAGATAAATTATTAGAACAACAATTACATATATCCGGCGATTATTTTAAAACATACCGTTTGTATGGTACTGATAATAAATTGTTATTGTCTGTCGAAAAGTACAAGAAAGATTGTACTGGTGCGGAATACAGTATCAGATTAGACAACTTTAATTTCAAAGAAACGATTTCTTTACAACCAAATTGGCGTATAGAAAATTTCTATACAATGGTAAAACCATTTTTTGATGCAAAACATGCAAATTTAAAACCTATCGATGGTTTGACGTTTACATCAGAAGATGCAACAAGATTTTATCAAGAATATAAAGAATACAAAGATTATCGCCAAGATCGCTTTATCAGCAATTTGATAGCAAATTTATATAAAGTAAGATGTCCAATAGATTGTATAGAAAAAATAATCTATTACTTTGACAGACCAAATTCAAAACATAAATTTCCAAATCAATTTGAAGCGTTAAATCATGATAACAAATTGGTTGAATATAAAACACCTCGTGGAAATATATGGTTTTTTGTGGGTGAAAATTATCATTTAAATTTCACACCAATGAATGAAGAAACCTTGGCAATTTTTGACAATGTTAAAATCGCATTTAAGAAACAAAAACAAAAATAAAAGGGTGCTTTTCCGGATGCGTTTTTCAGATCTTTTTGTTTTGGTTAGCGATAAAAATAATACCGTATTCAAAGTGGCGGATGTTTTTCGTGGTGGGGTACATAATACAAAATATGCATTGTATAATCCGGCCGGTAAACAAATTTTGTTTATGTGGGGGACAGATGCGATTCACAATACACCTAAATGGGTTATGAATTACGTTGTTGTTGATTATCAGATTCAAGATTTAACACAAAAACAAATGCTTGTTTTATTTTCAGTTATATCCTATAAATATAGGCAGATTGTCAAAAGATAAGATAAAGTTTTCGGGGCATAGCTCAGTCTGGTAGAGCGCTACGTTCGGGACGTAGAGGTCGCAGGTTCGAATCTTGTTGCCCCGACCAAAATTTAAGCCACCACTTTTGTGGTGGTTTTAATTTTGTCCGGAATAACATTATGATTAGATACATCGCAACGTAGTTGCAGGTTCGACTATGAGTAAGCGAAAACAAGCACAGCGAAGTTTGAGTGCTAACGAATGCGGCACAGGCATTTATGCCGAGCCAAATCTTGTTGCCCCGACCATAAAATTCAAACCGCTGAAATGGCGGTTTATTTATTTTCTGATTTTTCCCCTTGTGTAATTTTTGTTGGTGTATAAAATAGTTTTTATTCTTTCGGGGTGTAGCGCAGTCTGGTAGCGTGTTTGTCTGGGGGGCAAAAGGTCACGGGTTCAAATCCCGTCACTCCGACCATAAAATTCAAATCGGTATTTATGCCGATTTTAATTTTACAAAAGTTATGTGACGGGATGCACCAGAGTATCAACGACACGCAAAGTGCCGTTTGAAAACAACGTTTTCGTTGGCGTATGCCAACAAGATATGCATGGTGAATACGAAGATGAACAATTAGAAAAATTTTCAAAAATTGAAGTTTACAAAATTTTTTTATTTTATTGTTTTTACAAAAACAGTGTTTATAATCATTCGATATGAAAAGAATAACAAAACACCAATGGAAAAATATCAAAGAATGGACCAAATTTGCGCTGGCGATTGCTTGTGTGGTTGTTTTTATTGTTTATTTCATTTTTAATATTTGGTCACCAGTTCGTAAACCAATAAGTGTTGTTGTGCCACGTGGTGCATCTGTGACGGGGACGACAAATTACCTTTATAAAAATAATATTATCAAATCCAAAGGTTTGTTTCTTTTTTCGATTCGTTTAAATGGTGGACAAATTCAGGCCGGTGAATATGAGGTACCACGTGGGGCAGGGGTTTGGGATGTTGCTTCTATGTTGGCGCATGGACGTGTTGCAACAACAACGATTACTATCCCGGAAGGTTTTACAATTATTCAAACAAAAAATATGTTAATGGATGCATCTTTTTTGGTTGGTGATGTTAATTGTGATAAAGATGTACCAGTTTGCAAATTGCGCGATGGGGATATTTTTCCAGATACATATCGAATCGCTCGTGGAACCTCTCGTTTAGCAGTCCTTGATTTGGCACGTAAAAAAATGGAATCTGTTAAAAACTCTTTTGCAAATGTAAAATATCCTGCACCGTTAAAAGATTGGAACGATGTTATGGTTTTGGCTTCAATAGTTCAAAAGGAAACACCATTAAAGCGCGAAATGCCGATTGTGGCAGGGGTATACCTTAATCGTTTGAATATAAATATGCGCCTTCAGGCATGTCCAACGGTTGTTTACGCATTAACTAAATTTGAAGGTGATATGCATGGTGCGCCTTTGTTATCTGGGCATTTAAAAATAGACAGTCCATATAATACGTATACGCACAATGGATTACCACCAAAACCAATTGCCAATGTTGGGTATGATGCGATTCGCAGTGTTTTGAAACCTGCCAAGACAGAATATTTGTTTTTTGTCGCTGACGGGCATGGTGGACATAAATTTTCCAAAACCTATAGTGAACATCAAAAAAATCACGATGATTGGCGCGAAATCAAGAAAGAATTAAATAAATAAAAACGCGCAATTTTTTTCAGCGCGCAACGGGCGCAATTATATCATTTTTTTTATATAAAGGCAAGAAATCTATTTTCTTGTTATCACGCATTTCGTATGAGATAATATTCTTATCAGGGAAAAACCTGACAATAAGTTTAACCGAGAGAAAGGATAAATCATGAAAAAATTAGCTTTAACATCTTTATTGGCTGTATTTGCTGTATCTGGCGCACACGCTGCAAACGTAATTGATGGTAATCCATTGTACTTGCCAGGTGCTAACCATTTTTACAGCGTATCAACAATTGGATCTCATACTGGACATAATGATTTGAAATCATGGACAATGGGCGAAGAATTCGGTTATGGTATTACAAATAAATTTGCAATCGCAGTTTCAACAGATGTTACAGATCAACAATCTTTTGATCAATGGGCATGGGGAGATTTGTCATTGGATGCAAAATATCGTGTATTAGATATGGGTGCATGGAAAGCTGATTGGTGGTTATATGACATCACATTGGACAGTTGCAGCACATGCTTTGTTTGAATATGCAAATACAGAATCATTTAATTGGTTTGAAGGCGAAGGCAAATATGGTGAACATCACTTAGTATTAGGTTTGGATGGTCAATATGTGCTTGATTCTCATTGGTCTTTATTGGCTGGTGTTGAATACACAGGTCGTTTAGACAAAACAGAACATGGCGTTCCAGGAACAACAGTTAAAAATGCAGGCACATGGACTGGCGAATTGGGCGTAAACTATAACATCGATGCAACAAAATTCGTTGGTGTATACGCTTCTGCTGATATGAACCATCGTGGTGGCAATGCTAATGATGAATGGGAAGTTGAAAACGGATTTGGTTTTGGTGCTAAATTCGGAATTGATTTCTAATCATTCGTAAATACGAAAAGCCTGTTCGATTGAACGGGCTTTTTTATTTTATCTGATTGTTTTGACGTAATTTTCTTTTGTCATGCATAAAATGTGTCAAAGTATAGATTTTTAGCGGTTTTTTCAAAAAAATGTCGGATATTTTGCTTGACAATTCGCTAGTCCAGGTTATAATATCTGTGCTTTCCGTGTAATGAAGGAAAGTAAGAAGTACAGAAATCTGCATGTTTGCGGGACTTATAATCGCGCTCTGGCGTTT
>OMQP01000025.1 GCA_900313285.1 uncultured Pseudomonadota bacterium | reverse complement strand
AATTAAATATTCCGCACTTTGATTTAGATGATATAAAATGGATAAATAACGAAAATAATTTCAACGTCGAACGTCCAAAAGAAGAACGCTTTGCCCTGCGCGACAAAATTTTATCTGAAAATCCACATTGGGTTATCGAAGGTATTTATACAAAAGATTGGATTATCCCAATACTGGAACAATCTGATCGCATCATAATTCTAAGACCATCAAAAATGGTTCGCCAATGGCGAATTATTAAACGTTTTTTTCGCAGAACATTACATATTGAACAAACAAAACACAAAGGGAATTTAATATCTTTGTTCAAATTGTTATTTTATTCGGGTTCATATGATAAATATTTGCCAGAATTATTAGAAAAAATTCATAAATTAAATAAAACTGCAGAATTTATAAAATAAAAATTAGTGTCCCTGACCTGTGCACAAAAACATTGACTATTACCAAGCATTGTCTATAATTGCGATATTTAATAACGACCAAGGTGGTTTATTATGTTAAATTTAAATAGCAAGCAAATGACTGTTTTAGCAGCGTCTATTATTGAAATGAAACATAATGCGAATTTCATAGAACTGGAATTTGATACCAGATTAACCCCAAAACAAATACTGGACACATTAAAAAATGCAGGTATCACAGACATTGTAAATCATTATGAAAATATGGCTGGGGACGCAGTAACACAATACGTATTGGTATTAAATTATCAATATTCATCACAAAAAAATGCTATTGACGAATTAGAACGCCAATTTATTCGTATGTCCGCATTGAAAAAATTATTCTTTAACGGTGGTATTAAATTATCACAATTTGAACAACAATATTTTAATAACACATCAGAAAATAAAATTGTTCGTGTTGGTGTCGGTGTTTGGCTTTTTAATTCCAAAGGTTGGTTCTTATTGGGCAAACGACTTTCAAAACACGGAACGGGAACATGGGCACCCCCAGGTGGACATTTGGAATTCGGTGAAACACCTGAACAATGTGCATCACGCGAATTATTTGAAGAAACAGGATTACAAATACCAGCGCACCAATTTAAAATCTGTGGCGTTACAAATGATTTTTTCAAAGAAGAAAACAAACATTATGTAACTGTGCACTGTCGTGTTTCTTATGATGGTGGACTTATAGAAGTCAAAGAAAAAGACAAATGCGAAACATGGAAATGGTTTGATTTTGCAACATTGCCAAAACCTTTATTTTTATCAGCAGCGAATTTTATAAGACAAAAAACATTGTAAAAAATCTGCTTGTTTATTTACACGAAAAACACTAAAATACAAAGTATGAAGAAAGGAAGTTTCATTTTTATTGTTTCGTTGCTTGTGATGTCAAATGCGTTTGCAGCAAATGGTTTTATACCAAAACGTTTTAATACGGTTACTTCGCACAACGATGTTTATCCATACATATTAAATAATGCAAATGCTAAAACCAATCCAACAAATAAAAAAACAACATCTTCAAATACTATAAATTCTATTTCTGCAGCACCTGTTGGAAAGCGCGGCGTTATGAAAAGACAAACTAATGCGCGCGTGGCCACAAATGTTGCACAACCGACATCATCACAACCGACAACCACACGTCGTGTTGTTCAACGACCAAATGCAGTGGTACGCGCAGCAAGCAACGTTCAAGGGGCACGGGCAAATCAAAACCGAAATACTCGTAATGTTGCATCACGCTCTGCAACACCAATGCGTGCACGCACAACAAATACTGCACGCGTTGCAAATACAACAAATCGTTCTGCATCAAATGAAAAAGTTTCTTCTGCACGTTGTTTGGCCGATTACAAAGAATGTATGGAAGGATATTGTCAACGCGAAGATACAGCATATAATCGTTGCTATTGCAGTGCCAAACTGTCTGTTATAGATTCTAAATATCAAAGCAAAATAGATTCTTTGATTCAACAAATTATAAAATTGCAATATGGTACAGATGCATCAGATGAAGAAATCAAAGAATATTGGAATCAAACAATGGGTGTTTACACTGGAACAAATCCATGGGTTAATATAGACAATGCTTTAAACATTGAATGGGCAGACACGCAAAGTCGTGTTCGGGGTCAACAGGCATTTAATACAGGACATGAATATTGTGTTCAAAATTTGCGTGCTTGTTCCTATATGGCACCAAATTTGCGCGATGCATATAAATCTGAAATCGCACGCGATTGCGCAACATATGAAAAAAGTTTGCAAAAAATCCAAGAAGCCGCCGAAAGTGTTATAGAGAGTTATCATGATTAAATTTATGGGTGTTGAATACAGTCGTGGTGCAACGGCTAAAATTATACATGAAGGGCCTGCTTTGGCACCACGTGCTGTTCAAAAAATATTTCCAAATGCAGATTGGTTGATTTTGACACCAAATCAAATCAGCGACGAAGAATGTATGCATGACAGATTTGGCGATGCATATAATATGCACAAAGAAATATACCCAAACACCCCGAAAGAAAAACATATTTTTATTGGTGGCGATCACAGCGTGAATTTTTCACATTTCTCAGCAATTGCAGATATGTATCCCGACCAAGATTTATGCCTTGTGTATTTTGATGCACATCTTGACATTCATACCCCAGAAAGTTCTAAACGCGAAGCATCCGGTGCACCACATGGCACAAATGTCAGACATTTATTGGGCGAAGGCGATGAAAGATGGTTATCTTTGCCACATAAAAAATCTATATTAAAACCGGAAAATCTGTTCTATTTTGGTTCTCGTTCGTTTGAACCATCTGAAATACAATATGTCAAAGATCATGATATCTTTTACCGCACACCATCACAATTACAAACAGCATCCGATTGGGGGACCGCTTTCAATCAAGTGCGCCAACGTATAGGAAATAAAAAATTTATTGTATCTTTTGATTTTGATGGGATAGACGAAAAATATTTTCACGATGTGTGGGTCCCAGAATCTAACGGATTAACACTGGATTTTGCCCATGCTTTTGTAAATGAATTCAAAGATGCAGTAAATTTTGAATTTGTCGAATGGGCCGTTTCTGGTGACGAACAATCTGAAAAGGTCGCAAAAGATTTGATTTCTATTGTCGCAAAAACATTTGACTAAAATTTATCGCATTTCAAATTATGTTCATAAATATTGCGTGCTAAATCGTCACTGATATTTTTCCAATCAGATTCATGCCCATATATTATATCACAATCAAATATCACCCTATTCTGCGATTGTGTATCTATCGAACAAGATGCGACGAATATCAGCCACACCAGTTTTATATACCGTGTCATGTATCACCTTTTTATTTTGCTGTGTTTGTTGTGTTTCTTGTAAATTGTTTTGTAAATATTTTGTTTCGCATTTCGTGCGCCCAATATTTACACCATAAAAATAAGCGCCCATAACCAGAGCGCCTATCAGCATTGTAAAATATATTCTTGTCATTAGAAACCCTTTTAAAAACCCGCCAGATTGGCGGGTTTTATTTACTGATTCATTGAATTAAAGAAATCTTCATTTGTTTTAGTCAATCTTAATTTGTCCAACAGGAATTCCATCGCTTCCAATGTTCCCATAGGATTTATAATACGACGTAAAACATACATTTTTGACAGTGTTTCTTTGGACACTAATAAATCTTCCTTGCGCGTACCTGATTTAGTTATATCTATTGCAGGGTAAACACGTTTGTCAGATAATTTTCTATCCAATATAATTTCGCTGTTACCTGTTCCTTTAAATTCTTCAAAAACAACTTCGTCCATTTTGGAACCTGTATCTATCAAAGCAGTAGCGATAATTGTTAATGAACCACCACCTTCGATATTACGTGCAGCGCCAAAGAAACGCTTTGGTCGTTGTAATGCATACGCGTCAACACCACCAGTTAACACTTTACCACTTGATGGAACAACAGTGTTATATGCACGACCTAATCTGGTAATAGAATCTAATAAAATTACAACATCTTGACCCGCTTCGACTAAACGTTTCGCTTTTTCAATAACCATTTCTGCCACTTGGATATGACGTGTTGCTGGTTCATCAAAAGTCGAAGAAATAACTTCACCACGTACACTGCGTTGCATATCAGTCACTTCTTCTGGACGTTCATCAATCAATAAAACTATCAATTTAACATCAGGATAATTTGTTGCGATTGAATGCGCTATGTTCTGCAACATAACTGTTTTACCAGTTCTTGGCGGAGCCACAATCAAAGAACGTTGGCCTTTACCTGTTGGTGAAATCAAATCGATAACACGTGCAGATAAATTACGACCTTTGTCTGTATCATCTGGAACTTCCATTTGTAATTTTTCATCTGGATATAATGGTGTCATATCATCGAATGAAATACGATGGCGTAATTTTTCAGGATCATCCCCATTTACACGTTCAATGGTTTCTAATGCAAAATAACGTTCAGATTCATTTTGTGGGGCCTGAATTTGACCTTCGACATAATCACCAGTTTTTAAACCATATTTTTTAATCAAATTTGGTGACACATATAAATCATCTGGTCCTGCCAAATAATTACTTTCTGGAGCGCGCAAGAAACCAAAACCGTCAGGCATACGTTCCAAAACGCCATCACCAATTAAAGTGATAGATTTATCAGCAGCATAAACACGCATAACCGCGAAACGCAACTGTTGGACATTTAATTGTGAAGGATTTTCAATTCCCATATCTTCAGCCATCTTCAACAATTGTTGAGGTGACTTTGTCTTTAATTCATTTACATGCATAAAAAAACCTTTTGGAAACAGCAAACGAAGAATTTCGTTGCTTTGTTGCATTAATTATAGCGAAAAAACCATAAAAAGTCAAGGAAGGGCTTAACGAAAGTGGTCCGAACCGGACCACACATCTCTGTAACAAAAATACACTATTTTACAACGGAATTTTCAACATTTATTCCGCGTTTTTTAAATTCAGCAGCAAAATTAACAACATTCATTTTCTTAGTGGCTTCAGCCATTTTCATGCCTTTTACCGCTTTGTTAAAAGAGTCTGTTTTAGCCATTTTTTTAACCTTTTACGCTTTCATCTCTCTATCAACTTGTGACCATAATATACCAAAAAATATTTTTTGTCAAGTATATTTGTCAATATTTTTATTTGCCCAATCTTGTTGTTATTCGCAATCAGAACATTCTTCTGTTTCGCTGTATTCTTCTACAACAATTGGAGCCGCCTTTTGTTCTTCTGTGTAATGAACCTCTTTCACAACACGAACACGACGATTTTCTGCATTTGGTGTATTATTTGGAGTTTGAACTTTCAAATCTTCTTCACCAGCAGATACCGCGATAATCTGTGAAGATGGGATTCCATATTCAATCAACATTTTTTGTACTGCCTCTGCACGACGACCGCCCAATGCATAATTATAAGAACTGGATCCGGCAGTATCAGTATGACCGACCACAGATACCTTTACATTTTTATTTGCCTGGGTTGTTGCAGCCAATTTTCTGATGATGTCTTCGTATTCTGGTTTAATTTTAGATTTATCGAAATCAAAGTGAACTTCAAATATTTCTTCCATAACATGTTGTTTTGGTTCTAATGGAATTTGTTGAACTTTGATAACTGTCTTTTCGCCATTTCCCATTTCATCCAAACGAGCATTTATAGCCGCCAATTCAGCGCGCATTGCCATCATCATGTCAATAAATTCATCACGAGTCACATATTCATCGCTTAAATCGACACCTTCTGTGTTTTCTGTTCCGCCATAGATATTTTGATTAAATACCATTGGTTGTTGTGGTTGTTGTGGCACTGCAACCGGTTGTATTAAATTAGATGGAATATTAACATTATTAACAATCACCACACCTTCGCGAGAACGTGCAGCCCCAGCCATTGCATTCAAACGACGTGTTTGCGGATAATATTGTTCTTCTACTTTTGGTGCAACATTTTCAGATTTTACATGTGTTGGGGCGACAACTTTTCCATTTTCGCAATCTTTCAATGTTTGTATTGTTGTAACAAAACGATTTCTGCATTCTTGGGCCGTAGCATTTTGTCCACTGGCAGCGGCAGAAATCCAACAATCAAATTTTGCCTGGGCTTCTGCTGCAAGTTGTGGTTGCACATCTGCAGCATCGCTTTTTAATTCTTCAATCAAATCATTATATGCGGAATAAATTTCAAATCTTTCTGCATCGTCACGAATTTGCCAAGAATCTAAATTTTCAGGGAAAGGTGTTTCTCCAGAAAAAGCACTGACTGCTTTTTGAGCAAACAATTCTGCAATATCTGGATATCCGCTGGTATGCGCGTTATATACCGCGTATGAACGATAGTTCATTGCCAACTGGTTCAAAAAGGAATCCTGGTGCGGTGCATTTTCAACATTCAAACCTTCGATATAATCCACAGTTGGTGTATCATAAGAAACATTTTCATTTTCTGTTCCTGCACAACCAACCAAAGATATTGCTGCAACCAAAGACAACAAAGATATATAACGTTTTTTCATATCAGATTCCTTTCCTTTATTAAGATTATGTTAATTATAACAAATTTTACATATTTGAGTAAAGCAAAAAAGCAACAAAAAAATGATATTTTTTAGATTTTTTTTATAAAATTATTTATCTAAACCCTGCAAAGCCATTTGTCCAAGCGATGGCAACATAGATTTAATATCACTTGATCCACCCATTGCAGATACGGCATCCAAAACTGAAGCGGTCCCAGCAGCGCCGGAAGTTTGACCAATACTGCCCAATGTCTGGGTCAAGAAACCACCATACAATTCACGTTTGGCTGCTTTGATTTTTGCAGGTGCACACTTAACAGATTTTTCTTTTAAAGCGGCAATTTTTTTTGCTTCTGATATCGTGTAATCTTCATCACTGAAAGGTATCTTTGCAAAAACATCATAAATATTAGATACATTGACGCAATTTTTATTATTTACGTCACATTTTTTTGCAGAACTGGCTTTTGGAAAGCCTTCCCAAACCATACCTTTATCAGATTCTGATTTGAATACTTCATAACATGCTTCGTCATCGTCAAAATCTTGTATAGTTGATTGGTAACTGCCGGTACAATCTGATTCACCCAAACCATAGATTGCATTTTCGGCATATGTATCGCCTATTTTTGCCCATTCTTTGACCAAATCATTAACTGTTCTTAATTCATCAGACGTTGGTGCGCATTCCGCGGTTAATTGTTGTTGTTGAACCTTTAACGCCTGAACCCCCTGGACCAAACCAAGAACAGTTGGTGCCAAACTGGACACAGAAGATAACGGTTCCGCCTTTTGCGTTTTTACAGCAGCTGCTTTTTTAATAGTAACAGCACCCTGCGCCAAAGAAGACGCAAAACACGCGACGACAGCAAAAATGAATACAGATTTTTTCATTCTCTCTTTGTGTTATTATATCACAAAAAAAACATTATATAAATATAAAATTGCATTTTTATTTACAAAATATTAAACTAGCCATATGCAACAAAGTAATCGTAATTTTATAATTATATCGAAACACAAGCGGTTGACCCGTTTATGGCAGTTTTTCTTTACTGGATGGGGATTGGTTATGGTTGCTGTTTTGGTTGCAGCATCATTATTTACGAAACAAATATTATGGACACCGATTACCGCAATAAACATGCATGATGTCGCAACAAACCAATTTAAAATCACAAATGCAGAATTTGTTGGCACTGATAAAGATGGAAATCCTTTTAAAATACGCGCACAAACAGGGTATCAAAAATTTGGTAAACCGGACATTGTATATCTTGAAGAACCACATGGTGTAATCACACGTTCAACAGATAAAGGCAAAGTGACAGATAAAGTATCTGCAAAAACTGGTCAATTTAACCACAAAGAAAAAGTTTTGAATCTTTATAAAAATGTGCGTGTTGATTCCAGCAACGGTGATAAAATATTAACAGATGAAATGGTGATAAAACTATGATAAAAAAATCAGTATTACGTGTTGAACATTTATCGAAAAATTATGGGAAACGTGTTGTATTACGTGATATCTCTATGATTGCAAACCAGGGTGAATCTGTTGGTCTTTTGGGACCAAACGGTGCCGGAAAAACAACAGCGTTTTATTGTATCACTGGACAGTTGGCGGCATCGGGCGGACAAATATTTTTGAATTCCCAGGATATAACCCATTTACCATTTTATCAACGTTCACGTTTGCACATCGGTTATTTGCCCCAGGAAAACAGTGTATTCCGTGGTTTATCTGTTGAAGACAACATTATGTCAGTTCTTGAAATTGTTGAACCGAATCGCAAAAAGCGTCAGGAAAAATTAGATGCCCTGCTTCGTGAATTTTCGATTGAATTTTTAAGAAAAAGTCCTGCAACTGCATTATCCGGTGGTGAAAGACGTCGTGTTGAAATCGCACGTGCATTGGCAAACGATCCTAAATTCATATTGTTGGACGAACCTTTTGCTGGTATTGATCCTATTGCAGTTAATGAAATTCGTGAAATGGTATCCCAATTAAAAAATCGTGGATTGGGTGTTATTATCACCGACCATAATGTTCGTGAAACATTGGGCATTACTGACCGCAGTTATGTTTTACATGACGGGAAAATTCTAAAACACGGCACATCCGATGAAATCGTCCAAGATGAAATGGTTAAAAAAGTATATTTGGGCGAAAATTTCACTATGTAAAAAATCTTTTTTCAAACAAAAATATTGAATAACACAAGGGGGAAAATATGTTTGTTATCGATAAAGTTCATGCGCGTCAAATTATGGATTCACGTGGCAATCCAACAGTTGAATGCGAAATCACATTACAAGACGGTTCGTTTGGTCGTGCTTCTGTTCCATCGGGCGCATCAACAGGTTCTTTTGAAGCATTGGAATTAAGAGATGGCGGCAACACATATATGGGCAAAGCCGTTTTCACAGCAGTCAAAAATGTTAATGAAATTATCGCTCCGGCTGTCATTGGTATGGATGCAGAAAACCAAAGTGAAATAGATAACAAAATGTTGGAATTGGATGGCACACCAAACAAAGAAAAATTGGGTGCAAACGCAATATTGTCTGTATCTTTGGCGGTTGCGCATGCAGTTGCAAATGCAAAACACATTCCATTATATAAACACATTGCAAATATTTTTGGCAATCCAAACCCATGCGTATTACCACGTCCAATGATGAATATCATCAACGGTGGAAAACATGCAGATAATGGTCTGGACGCACAAGAATTTATGATTATTCCAAATGGAGCAAAAGACGAAATCGAAGCGATTCGTATGGGTGCTGAAATTTTTCATAATTTGAAATCTATTTTGAAAAAATCAAATCATTCAACAAACGTTGGTGACGAAGGTGGATTTGCACCAAACTTTAACACATGTGCCGAAGCATTAGATACCATTGTCATGGCGATTCGTGCTGCAGGATACGAACCAGGAACCCAGGTATCCATTGGTTTGGACGTTGCATCATCTGAATTTTATGAAAACGGCATTTATCATTTCGAAGGACAATCTTTGACAAGTGATGAAATGATTAAATTCTATGAAGATTTGATTTCAAAATATCCTGTTATTTCAATCGAAGACGCATTACAGGAAGAAGATTGGGACGCGTGGAAAAAATTGACAGAAACCATTGGGAACAAATGCCAGTTGGTTGGTGATGATTTATTTGTCACGAACCCGATTCGTTTGAAAAAAGGAATTGACAATGCGTGTGCCAATGCCATACTTATCAAAGTAAACCAAATTGGTTCATTGACCGAAACATTGACAGCAATCAAAATGGCCCAAGAATCAAATTATGGTGTTATCGTATCACACCGCAGTGGTGAAACCGAAGACACAACGATTGCAGATTTGGCGGTTGCGACAAATGCGGGACAAATTAAAACGGGTTCAATGTCACGCACGGACCGCATGGCAAAATACAACCAATTAATTCGCATTGACGAAGAATTGGGTGATAAAGCGAAATATGGAATTTAATTAAATGATAACGACAAACAGCATTTTATTGGGAATTAAATACGCAGTTGTGGTTTTGATTTTTATATGCCTGGTGTTGACACCGTCATATTTGGCGGCGGCCAATGGCAAAGAAAAATACGATTGCATGCGTTCCCGTGTTGGATCATGGGTATTTGGTTGGTCCGTTGTTGGATGGCTGTTTGCATTATTCGTATCTGCAAAGAAATAAAAACCGCCCAAACGGGCGGTTGTTTTTTTGTATATTTATAATTATTGTACCTGACCGAACAACGCGGCACGGAAGCCGGAGCGGTCCCGGACGTAGCCGGCGCAGAAGCTCGCACAGCTGGCCGCGCAACCAGACGCGGAACCGCGGCCGCCGTTGAACACCCAAGACGGCGACGCAACCGGACAATAATTTTTATCTTTCCGGTTATTTGACACCAACAATATTTTGTTTCACCGCTTGCACTGGTTAATTCACTTTCACTCGCACTCCATTCACTGCTGGCGTTATTATTCCATGTGCCACCGTTATGATTACCGCTTTTCGCACTGCATTTTGCCATGCCTTTGATTACACCGGCATCGCCATAATCAACCGCCCATTCACCACTGCCAACCGTTAATCCGTAATCGGTTTCTTTATCTCCATACTCACCGTTTAAGCGGGTATAGCCATATGGCGATGATTCTGTTATGTTATTATAATTAAAGTCGGATGGTAAACATTGTGCGACACGTACCTGCCAGCCACGAAATGTATATCCTGTTTTTGTTGGGTTGGTTGATGGTAATGTTATTTGTCCATCATATCTGCATGTATTTGATGTGGTTGGTACAGTTAATTTTGTATCTTCGTTATACCATTCCAGGTTTATTGTGTTTGCAGTCCAATCGGCTTCCAGATTTGCAGGACCGGTTGCCGTACCCAATGTTGATTCAACGCAATCGTTTGCTGAACCTGGTTCTATATGGTTATTTGCGTCCAATGCGATTGCCGGGTATGACATTACTGCAATTATTGCAGATGTTAAGAATATGTTTTTCATGAATTGTTCCTTCCTTTTATATATCTGTTCCTATTATATCACAAATGGGGGGTGGTAAAAAAGCATAAAATAAAGGGGTCTTTTTATGACCCCCTTTTGTTATTTTT
>OMQP01000023.1 GCA_900313285.1 uncultured Pseudomonadota bacterium | reverse complement strand
GGTTGTTCATCCGGATCTAAAATATCCGATATAGTGTCTTCATCGATTTTGTATTCTGTTAACAAACGTTCAAAATCTTCATGATCCGGGTTACCAACATTAACCCAAGAGAATGTCTTTAATTTTTTTGTATCGAACATTACATTCCCCTTTGATTTTTGTATATTTTTATTTCCTGGGGAATTTTATCATATGGCATGCAAAAATCAACTTTTTTTGAAATCTAAAACAAGATTTTTTCTCACATGAAAAATCTTATGCATTTTTTGCTTGCACGAATCGGTCAAATATTACTAGTATGCGCATAAAGGATTTAACAAAAGGAAGGAAATCCATGATTGTTGGAATAGGTATCGATTTAGTAGAAAGTGACAGATTCTTAGATTGGTCTGCATTCAAAAAACAACGTATATTTACCAAAAAAGAATTGGAATATGCCGATAACGATAACGCTCGCAGCGAAAAACATCTTGCAAATTTCTGGGCCGCACGTGAAGCCGCGCTGAAAGCTTTAGGCACAGGATTTGGCGATGACATTTCTTTTTCTGACATTTCTGTGTCACATAACGACAATGGATGTCCAGAACTGATTTTCGCAGGTGGTGCAAAAACAGCATTAAAGGAATTAGCCGGGCAAAACGCAAACGTTATGTTGTCTATTACCGACCAGGACGACTATTCTGCAGCTGTGGTAGTAATAGAGAAATAAATTATTTATATTCAAAACAAAAAACCGCCACAGCGGCGGTTTTTTATTTGTATATGTTTCTACATATTTTGTTCTGCCTGGTATGCAGCTTCTTCTTCATCAAAGAAAGGATCTTCATAAAAATCATCATTAACAACACCAGACGCGACGTTTTCATATTGTTCTGATTCTTCATACTTTGAACCTATATCATATACAGGTTTTGTTGCAATAACATCCTGTTCAGAGGCAACAGCTGGTTCAACATAATCGTTGTTTACAGAACCCATAACACGAGCAGGGATAGCCCCCATAATTTCAGGCGCAATATTTTCTTCGTCATATTCTTCTGGTTCTTCATTTCCTTCGACTGTTTCTTCAATCACAGGTTCTTCTTCTACAACTGCTGGGGCAGGTGCTTCAACGATATTTGCTGTCTGTGGTTCTTCAACATCATCTATAAACACATCTTCATTCAAAACTTCTGTTTCATCAGGAACAGCGACAGGTTCAATGGTTTTCTGTATTTTTGGCTGTTCTGCAACAACAGTTTCGTTTGCTTTTGCTGTTAACACTGGAGATGTAGTTTTAACATTTTTTTGATACATCCACAAAGTGAACACAGACAATAATATTAAGACCAGCAACAATATATAATATATAAATGCCGGCTTAACAGGTTTTTCATCGTGCACATCTTCAACAGAAGATACCGGTTCTTTATTAACAGCCGGCGCAGCAGGCATAATTGGCGAACGTGGCATTACTGGTTCTGTTGGCATGATTGGTACAACCGGTGCAACGAATTGTTCTGGTTCTTTTTCTTCGACAATTTCTTCGTGCGCAACAGGTGTCATTGTTTCAAGCACAGGTTTTGGTTCCAAGGATTCTTCTTTGGCGACAGCAACAGGTTCAAAACTTTCAAGTATAGGTTTTTCTTCTGTTTTTACAATTTGTTCTGGTTCTTCGTCGTCTTCTTCAACCAAATCATCGTCAAATTCAGGTTCAGCCATTTTTTCTTTATCTTCATCTACAGCACTAAATACAGGGGCATTAAATTCAATAGGCTTAAACGCGATATTATCATCCAAAATTTGAGGATCTTCATTGAACAAAGGTTTTATATCATTCTGTTCTTCGACTTCTTCAATTTCATCATCAGATTCATCATCATCAAAATCATCGTCGTCACCTTCGCCATCGTCAAAAACAACTGGTTCTATTTCATGTTTTGGTGCAACAACAACAGATTTATTCTTTGCAATATCTGATTCTGGTTGATTTAATAAATCGCTTGCCAATTCAGCATCAACGGTTGCCGATTCTAATCTGCGTTGTGCAGATTCAAGACGTTTTTTTGCACGCTTTAATTTTTCATTAGTTGCTTCTATTTGTGATTCAATTTTCAAAATTTTTGCAGCCGATTGTTTTGTAGAAACTTTTCCTATTTCTTTTTTAGTGGCCGATAATTTTGCGCGCAAAGTTTTCAATCTTTCCTGTAAATTAACGATCGTTTCTTTCGTTTTTACAATAGTGATATTCGTTTTCGAAATAACATCATTTGCGGCATTAAGACGCATCACTGCACTGTGACGCGCAGCAGAATCACGCAAAACATTTAATTGGTCCAGATAATCTTCCATATCATCATCGGCCATATATGCACGAATCAAATTGTCATATACAGCCAATCCAGAATATTCAATGTCCAGTTTTTGATATTTGTTATCCTGCTTTGGACGAATTGTTTCCAAATCTACGTTATAATCATTAGATAAAATTTCATCCCATTTTTTATCAGCATCTGGATTTATAACCAATAACACATTTGGTTTTGAAACACTTATTGTGTTATCCAATACGAACACCAAATTATCACCAGCATCATAGAAGGCATTTATTTTATTGCCTGCTATGTCAAACGGGCGCATAACCAATTTGCCATAATGTTGAATTTTTGATTCTCTCTCGCTTTTCATCAGAATCCCCCCGTTTGTTTATTTTTTCTTTGGTGGTGTAAATTGATATGCCTGACGACAATGTTCATAACAATATGGTTTACCTGCAAATACAGTTTCACCACAAAAATGGAAATTGTCCGAATCGGGATCGCCTATTGGCCAACGGCATTGGTTTGGTTTTAAACTTGCCATCTGTAAAGCATGTTGAATTAACAATTCATGCAGTGCCAAATCTTTTTGAGTTTTCTTTGACGCAGTTTTAATTACAGGTTTTTCAACAACCTTGACCGCTTCTTTTTTTGCCGGTTTTGTATTTTTTTCAGCAACTTTTTCTTTTTTTACAGTTTCCTTTTTTACCGGCTTTTCTGCTTTTTTGACGACCGGCTTTTTTGCAACCGCTTTTTTATCTGCCACTTTAACAGGCGCTTTTTTAGCAACTGTTTTCTTTACTGGTGCGGCTTTTTTAGCAGGCGCCTTGGCTGTTTTTGCTGTTGGTTTTTCTTTGGTTGATTTTGCAGGTTTTTTTTCTACAACTTCTGATGCCTTGGCATTCCAACCCAGACGATTTAATTTTCCAACGACAGCATTTTTTGACATGCCCAGTTTTTTACCCATTTCCGCAGTTGACAAACCTTTGCCAACCAACGCTTTTAATTTTTTCAGCATACCGCTGTCCCAACCTTTGCTCATAAAAAAATCCCTTGTTTTTATATCTGATATAATTGTATCATAAAAACGAATCGAAAGGCAAGGGGGAAAATATGATTTATTATATATTTTTTTCAATTCTTTTAATTGGGGCATTTTTCTGTGCTTATCGTATGGGAACCGCTGATTTCCGGCGTCGTATTATCCCAGACGTGTATTTATTCCCGTTTCTTTTTGCAGGATTGCTGGTAACGACATTTTTTTCATGGTGGCCAATTACAATTGCAGATTCAGTCATTGCGGGTTCAATGGGATACTGCCTGGGGTTGATTGTTGGATTCATATTTGAACACATCAAAAAAGATTCTAAATATCCACCAATTGGTATGGGGGACATTAAATTGCTGGGGGCCGGTGGCATATGGCTGGGAACCCAGGGTTTAGCAATCGCAATGATATTTTCATGCATATTGGCATATTTATGGAATATTAAAAAGAAAGAAAAATATATTCCATTTGCACCTTTCTTTTTGACAGGTGGATTTTTGTCTTTCATTATAATTCTATTTTTGTTATAATTAAGAAACAGGAAAGGATGGAAAAACACACAACTGTATCTTTATTATCTGCTGTAATGGCCGTATTAGCTGCATTTGATGCAAATGCTGGTGTGTCTTTATTTTCTGATTATGGACAAATTCAAAACGTTCAAAAATATTCAAGCAACCCATTTTGGACACCAAATTCACCATACAATCAACGTTTGCCACAACCTGTATATGTCCAGGGTGCTGATTTAAATGCCGGTGATTGTATCAAGGTTGTTCAATCAAAGGTTGCTGTTCAATGTATGGCACGCGACAATTGCAGAAACACAAAATTGGCAGATATCCGTCCAACCATCATGATTGAATTATCAAATTTGCCTGGCAATAATTACGTGTCTGCATGTTCTGGATATATCGACAGTGTGTTTGAATCGTACGTTCAACAATATGGCAGTTCTTTACCGAATCGTGGTGTTGCATTTCCAACCGCAACTGAACCAAATCAGAATTTAAATGACAATGGCATTCAAATAAAAAATCCATATCAACAAACAACGCCTAAATGGAAAAGCGAATATATGGAACGCAGTAATGAATTGGCGGCATTACAACGTGAAAACGGTGCAGGAACCGAACATTTGGAACATAACGATTTTCCGGCAACATTTAATGATTTATCATTTGCTGCGCGTTCACAATTTGCAAATGACGATTACGCAATTTATAAAGATTTGGATACGTACAAGGGTTTAAAAGCACTTGACGACGAAGAATGGTGTAACGAACACCCAACATCAAAGGAATGTATTGAAAACGAAGGCACTGATTGTATAAATGAAATACCACACGCAACAATAGCTGAAATGGATGCAAACGGTCAATGCACAGTACAAGAATGTCAGAATGGGTTTAAAGTGTCTCAGGATAAATTATCATGTGAACCCGAAACAGGCAATTGCACACCTGACGCTACTTTGGCAAATGCGAAACACGCGATTGAATGGAATTTTGACAGCAACCAAAAATGCGTCATTTCAAAATGCGAAGAAGGATGGCAACCGGAAACGGACGGCTCTGCATGTAAAGATGCAGATGTATTTTACACCTTGGCTTTTTGCTTTACCCCTTACGAAGATAGTGGCGAATATTATTGTGCGCGATCATCTTATATACATGGTATGAACCCCCACCCAATTAATTGGTGTTTCCCAGAATGTGGTACGGGCAGAAACTATAATGACGGTACCGTTGCAAATGCTTTGAATAATGTCTTAAATATACCGACAAATAAATATTGTGTACCATATATTAAAAATGGAACAGACCACAATCCTGGTAACGTTAAGTACAAAGGCAACGACCTTGATAAATTCAGTCTTATAAACAAAGATACTAAAGAACAGTATAGATTTATAACACCAGTAAGATTAAATAATATTATGAAAGCTATGGGTGACGCAAGCGATGCTATTCCGGCCAATCAAGGTAGAACGAAACATTGTGATGGACATGACACTGATAATATTGATGCGTTGATATTAAAACACGATCATGGTAATGTAACGATTTATCACCGTACCAGAATTGACGACTAATGCTTTCAAGGCGGGAGAAAAGCATGCGTTTTATACAAACATTTTTAATTGTTGTATTATGCTTTTCTGTCAAAGCGTATGCTGTTGATCAAAACAAACAACCAGCATCACATCAAACTACCGAAGAAATATTAGCAATAGCGCATGGCGAAAAATCTACTGATTGTGCAACAAAAATATTTGAAAAGGCATTAAAAGAAAAAGATACCGATCCAGCAATGGAAGACGCCGATGAACAAGCTGTTCGTTTTTGGGCACGCGAAACTATGCAGGATGCGAACGTTTTGGAACAGATTATCGAATGCCCGGAAATAAAATCTGTTGAAGATGATACAACCATAAATTTTTCAGGTGTTAATTATACTTTTGAAAACGGTCGTACGATTACTGCGAATTATTCAACACAACCAAAAGTTATCAAACAACGAATATTATTATCCAGAAAACGCAGTTTACCAAACGGCAATGCAAATCCTAAACTGATGGACCCGGATGATCCTGCAAAATATTTAAATACTGAACCCGCATGGTATGGAATCATGGTTGTTCAACATGATGCATTGAAAAATTTTGTTGGTCCGGGAAAAAATAATACTGTGTCAATGCGATATATTAACGATTATATTGATGATATCTATCCACACGGTTATTGGTGTACCAGTAAATCTGCATTGGCACCGGATCGCGATACTATAAACCAGGTTGTTCATGAAGTTGTCGATTTAGAAGAAGACACTAATGATTATTATGTTGCGGGCGATGTAAATCTGGAATGGATTATGTATGCAGAAATTGCTGCCGATATCATAATATCTGTTGCAACTATGGGGGGTGGGGCAGTAATAAATGGTTCTTTAAAGGGTTTACGAGCAACAAAAACAGGTATTCGTTTAGCAAAGAATTTAGGTAAATTTAAACGTTTCGCACGTGTTGAAAAATACATTCAAACATCCAGCAAAATTGAACGTTTGGAAGATTATAGCAGTGCTATGAAAAACCTGGAAAAAGCACGAAAGAGGGGGAAAGATGTCGCAAAATATGAAAAAGAATTAAAAGATATCGGCGATACTTTGAAACGTATTGACCCGTCTATAACTGATGATGTGCTTAGAAATTCAGATAACATTGCAAAAGAAATCGAACAGGCGCAAAAGACACTGAATGAAATAACCGATGTTTCAAAAGAAGTCAAAGAAAAAAAGAAAGCATTAAAAGCCGCTAAAAAAGCCGCAGATTCTGAAGAAGTCAAAAAATATAACAAGGCATTACATGAATTGGATGCACTGCGAGATAAACAGCAGAGCATGACAACCATCAATCGTATGAAGAATCCTGAAAAGAAAGCGAAAGCGATGGAAAAATACGAAAAGAACCAAAAACGCATGAAAGAATTGCAAGATTCTATATCCGAAATGGAACGTTCTCCATCGTTAAGTGATTATGCAAAAGCTAAAAACGAATTAGACGAATTACAAAGCGTGGAAAAATATATGGATGCTTCTAAACAATTAGAAGAAGTTTTTGCATATCACCGCAAATTAAAAGCTTTTACACGCCCGCAAACAGGTAATATTGTTGCGCGTTCTTTGAAAAAAACAGGGGCAGCAATAAAAAGTTTTCGTGCAACAAAAGATGGCGCATGGATGATGACAAAAGCAAAATGGACTGCAACTGCTGGCATGTCGTCGCGTTCTGCACAAATTGGATATTGGTTGTTTGATGCAACATTAAAACACGGTTCCCGTTTGGCCCGTTTGGAAAGCAAACTGGGTGCATTATATGGTGGCGTGGTTGCGCTGCAAATATTGGGGGACATGTACGATCGCACATCATCAACATCCGATGAATTCACTAACGGAATTGAATTCAGACCATTATGTCTGTTATCAGCAGACGATTTAAAAGGACAAGAAAACGTTGTTAATTACGGCATGTGGTTTATGTGGATGGGAAATTCTACGGATCCTGCGGATGACGATGCTGCATATTTACAGGCTATGGATTTTGCATCCAAATTCTTTTACCAATTAGACGAATTCCAAGATGAACATGGTGCAGATTGTAATGTTGATATTTATGTTGTTCGTCCATTTATACGACTGGACGAAACCAATCCAAATGATCCAAATGGCGAATTATTTTATTTATTTATGAATGAAATACCATGGACAACTGCACCACAATTTAGCAACCAGATTAAAAATATTGCGGAATGGGACATGGCCCAATCAAAATTGGAACAAGAAGACCCACATGGCAAATATCGCAAACAAGATGATGATAATAAAACAGAAGATGAAGATATTGACTATGACGCGGAATATGGTTTAGACGAAATTGATGATGACGAAAACGATGCAGAATAAAACCTTGTTGTATTTTTTATGAAAAATATTTATAATGTACAAAAGGAAACAATCATGAAAAAGATATTTTTCGTTTTAATTGCAGCGATTTCTTTGTTTGGCAATGCATCTGCATACCAGGTATTGTCCACAAAAGAATTTGGAAAAGATGATGCTAAAAACCAAAATGTCATTGTAAAATGCACAACTGATACCGGTAAAATATCCGAAGAAACTTGTTCACTGCGCAGATATGCAAAGTGTACCGGCAAAGATAAAAAAACACTTTGTAATTCATGGCAACCATGGCGTGATTTGCGCGACCCAAGCGGTTCTTACTCTGATTGGAAAATGGCTGCCAGTGCCTGTTGCAAGAAAAAAGGGTTAAGATAATAAAAAACCGCCTGAAAATAGGGCGGTATTTTTTTACACAAACATATTGACAAAATAATATTTTTGTATTATATTTTGCCAATAAAACAAAAAAGGATAAAGCATGTCACAAATTGTTCAAGATTATAGAGATTTAAAAAAGGCTATTACAGCCACGGACACAGCAAGATATGAATTAGCACAATATTCTGCAACAGAATGTATTGCTAAAAACGATTTGATAAACCATGACCCACATGTTTTCGAAGGATTGCTCAGTCTGGACTCCGTTACATGCCCAACAGTTCAAAAAATGTGCGAAATAGATCACAAAAGATGTGCAAAATGTCCTGTTTTTATTAAACATGGTGATTATCAAACAATGCACGAAAAACTTGCAAAGGCTGAACAAGAAGAACGCGCAGCCCGTCGTAAACTTATCGTAAATATATTGTGTTTTTGGAGAACAAAATAACAAAAAGGGACCAACATGGGCTATATACCACCGAAGAATATGTATGATGCAAAAATAGGCGACAGAAATATACGGGTAGACATTTATGATTTACCGTATGATGAATTTAGCGCAGAAGAACCATTAATTATATTGGGTAATGTCTTGTTGGCAGACCAATCAAGAACAACCGATTTATCCAATGTCCACATTATTGGAAATCTTGATATATCAAAACAAAAATATTCTGTAATATTGCCCGCACGCGTAGAAGGTGCTTTTATTTGTCGTTCCAACCCACAAATGCGCGATATTACAACACGCAAAAAAGTCGAAGTATTTAATGATAATTTTGTATTTCCCGATGGTATTACAGAAATAGATTGTTCACATTCTATATCCAACCTGTCTGTATTACGCAACAAAATACCATCCACTGTTAAAAAAGTTATTGTGGCGAATGCTGTTTTGTCCAAACTTTCCGAAGATGCAGATTTATGGAATATTGCAATAATTTTACAACAACAATATCCTGATGTGGTTTTTGTTGGCGAAAAGAAAGGCACAACCTTGTCTCAAACACTGGCGGGACAACCGAAACCTGTTGCAAAAAAGGAAAAAGATGTCGCCATTATTATAAAGACAGAGGACACAAAAACAACAGAACCAGAATATGCTATAAAGACAGAAGATTTTTATGATGAAAACGAAATATTTGATTTGTGCTTGCAAGATTCCTTTATAAAATCTTCCAAGATTCTGCATTCAACGCTTAAAAGAAAAATCAAACATTTTATCAACAAACTTGACAGCATAACAATGAAAGATTCAAAAACAAATACTTTGGTCGTTTGTATAAAAAAAGTAGACATATCAAAAATTATTGAATCTTTGAAAGAAAATTTACAAAAAAAAGTACAAATAAAATCTGAAAAAGGATCTAAAACAATGGACGACAAAGTTCAAACTCCAGAATATAGCAATAAATACGAAATTTTGGAAAAATGCCTTGCAAATGCGGCTATTATGAAATTATCCAATGGTGACGAAGACTTACTTAAAGTCAAAATCCGCAAATACATGAACGCATGCAGTGACAGAAGACTTCTTTTAGACACAAATTCTAATCGAAACATATCTTGTATTCCAGCAGAAAGAGTCGATGCTTTGATTGAAAAAGTATTGGAAGAATTAAAAGAAATAACCAGAAAAAAGAAGCCAGCACGTCGCGCAACAAAGTCAGAAAAAACAACAACAGAAACAACAAAACCACAAAAACCAGTTACGGTTGCAAAAACTGTTGCACCACAAAAGCCGATTTTGAAACCTATTTTAATAAGAAAATATATTCCACAACAAATATGGAAAGAAATTTGCAAAGCATGTGGCAAAGGAAACACCGACAAACAAATGTTTGTTTTAAAAACTATTGCTTCTGTAAATGTAAACGTTGTTGAAACACCACAAATAGACGGACTGCCTATTATAAATCCAGAAACACATGTACAAACCATGTCTTCTTATATGAAACACGAAGATGGTCAATCTTTGGTGCAAAGCATAGATTCACCATTGCGCACAGATAACAAACGTATCGTCTGGTCATATTTACCAGAAGAAAAAATTCTTGTTTGTACTGGATGTTGTCCAGAACATAATGCAAATAAAAGAGAAAACAAAAAATATTCACGCATACGTGATCTTGCCACAATTGGTCAAAATGCTAACGGTGAAAAACTGACTTTACAAAAAATCAAAAATGAAGGATATATTAGCGTTGGTATTTTGTTTGAACAATTGTTGTCAAAAACACAACCAGAAACATGTGTTGAACAAAAACAAAAAGAAGAAAAAACAACGGCAACACATACTGGGAAAAGGTCAAGAATACCTGCAACAAAAACAGAAAAAGTGAATTATAAACCGCATTCAAAATATGTTGCAAAACCAGGCTTATTAGAAACTGCCGAACAACCTGTTGAATCAGCACAAAAACTAGTTGAGGAAAAGGACATCGTGCCAACTCTTGTTGAACAACCGAAAGAAGGACCAATTGCTATTGCTTTATCGACAGAAGAAGTAAAAGAAGCAGAACAATATATTGATAAAATTTTGGGGGTTCAAAAACCAAAGAACCAAGTTGACCTTTTGGCAATGCATACATATATTGAAAAGATAATACCTGCTATTACAGATATCATTAACGACGGGCTGGAATCTGCATCAAAAGAAACAGATGCTGCAAAAAAACTGGAACAAATAAACCTGATTCGCGAAGCATTGATTCAAAAAAATAAAATCGAAAAAATGATGCCTGAATTCAGCAAAACACTTTTGTTATTGGATACGATTCAAGAAAACACTAAAAGAATACAAGGCAGATAAAATAGGGGCTTCGGCCCCTTTTTTATTTTTGATGGATGTGGGCGGACTGGTCTTCGACCTCACTTACGTAGTCGAACCGCGCGGTTCTCGTCCGAAGCCATATATCTTTTCAAAGGCAAAATTATCAAGTTTTGGTGGGGATAGTGGGACTTGAACCCACACGATCGCAATGATCAAAGGATTTTAAGTCCTCAGCGTCTACCATTCCGCCATATCCCCAGGACTTATACCAATTATTTTGTATCGTGTATCCAAAATAACTGGTGGAGCTGATGAGATTCGAACTCACGACCTCTGCATTGCGAACGCAGCGCTCTACCAACTGAGCTACAACCCCAAAAACTCTCTTTAACATATGGTGGGCATAAGAAGACTCGAACTTCCAAGGTATCGCTACCACTAGTACCTGAAACTAGCGCGTCTACCAATTCCGCCATATGCCCGTTTAAAGCACAGTGAATAATAACTTAATTTAAAATATTTTGCAACAAGAAAAATACAAAAAAAATTTAAAATATTTACATAAAAAATTCGTTATTTTACTTGCTCTGGGTTTTATAAATTTGCTAACATTTATACAGAGATGAAGAAAATTCTTTTATTTATTTGTGGTATTTTACTGTGTGGCACCGATGCCCAAGCTGCCGTACGTGGCGAAAACACTGCCGTTCGCAGCAAAAACAATACCGTAACAAACACACAAAAAACTGTTCGTTCAACAACATCACGCAACGCAATAAAAACCGTCGTAAAACCACGCAGTTCAAAAACTGTTTCGATATTGATACCCCGCACCACAACAGATGTCTCAAAAGCAGCGACACGAACATCGGCATCTCGTTCTGCAACAACGAAAAAGAACATCAGTGCACGCGCAACATCAGCCAATCAAACACCTGTCTCAACACCTTCGGAAACCAGAACAGGCGCAGCATACGAGCAATGCAAAACTGCGTTTTTCACATGCATGGATCAGTTTTGCCAATTAAAAAATGATAATTACAGAAGATGTTCTTGCAGTAACAGAGTTTTTGATTTTCAAGACATTTCCGGTGTCTATCAAGATGCAAACGACAGATTAACAGAATTTAATGAAAATTTGGATGTGGTAGGCCTGACAAAAGAGCAGGCAATCGCTATGAAAACAGCATCCGAAGGAGAAGACGCTTTAACAGAAGACAAATCTGCATCTAAACAATTATTGCAGGCCATAATGAATTCTATCAAAGGCGGTGATACAACCGTTGGTGGAAAATACAAAGATTTAAACAGCATAACAATCAGTGCCGATATTTCTAATGCTTTCGGCATGGATGATTCCGGTCAAATAATTGCTTCCTATAATGGTGCAACTTTGTATAAAGCGGTTTATCCAAAATGCCGTGATGCCGTTAAAGATGATTGTAACAATGCATCTTTACAGCGTGCTGTTAACGCATATTTAATGTCCATAGAACAAGATTGTAACACGGTTGAATCTGCGTTGCAAAAACAACAAAAAACATTGAAAGCAACCACACACGAAAACAGCGCATTGCTTGATTTGGCTCGCGTTGAAAATCGTCGCAAACATAATTCTGATGATACCGCGACATGTTTAGTAAATGTAGAAAATGCGATACTTAGCGAAGAGGTCTGTGGCGCAAACTATCACAAATGTTTAGATTATGGTCAATTTATAGACGTCACAACTGGTGCACCATTGACAGGTGTCACAAATTTCTATGAACTGGGCAATTTGTTAACATACAAATCGGACAAAGATATCACAGATCAAAAATTAGCAGAAATTCATAACAATCAACCGTTTGTTCAGTTCTTCGAAAGCAAAACAAAGAAATTTGCACAAGACGCTCTCGATAAATGCAGCGAAGATTCTGATTTTGTTTGGCACGAATACCTGAATCGTGCACTGTTGGATATTCACTATGCACAAAAAGACAAAGTCGACGAAATACAGCAAAGCTGTTTAGATTTGGTTGCAAAATGTTATGACAATCAAAACATAGCTATTACGAATGCTATGGTTAATTTAACTGGCGATTCCACATTATTGTTAAAACCAGCTGTTATCTCTTTGACAACAGAAATGTGTTCAAAATATATCGATTCTTGTAATGGAATGTTCGATAACGCAATCATACAAACATATATCGCCAACAAAGATTCAAGTGATAAAACGTCCGCATGTCGCGCTGTTGTCCAACAATGTTTTGATAAATTTGGTGGGACAGGTTATAACAATTTTTATTATACACAAAGCGGTCTTTTCAGCCAAGGCGAAGCACTTGATTGGTTTTCATTATATGACGGAAGTGGCAAGATAGTTTCACAATGTGCCCAACAACTAGTTAATACCAAAGGTTGTATAGATAGCGAAAAACTCTTATCTGGCGACACGGATGAAAAGCAAAAGCTAGAAGAATATTTTGGTGGTTTTAACAAATACACAAGCGATGATAAAATTGTATATTCTTCTGTCTCAGAAACCGATACTCAACAGACAATTCGTTCGACAGGTATTGCAACCGAAGTATACTACAAAGTATTAGATAACCTGCGCAATCATTGTGATGGTTTGGGCGGTTACTTTGTAAATTATAAATACGCAACACAATACGGTTATAAATCTGATGATTTCTGTACAATTGATTCAACCAACCCGAACAGCGTATTTTATATCAGTTCAAGAGGCACCACGACACGTTCTCTGGTTTATTGGTATCATTTCTTAAACGAAGAAAATATGTGTCCATCAAATTACGCTGTTGAAGTAGACACTCAATCTTGGGGTATGTGTTCATGTTGGGAAAACGGTGGTCGCCGCAGCAAAAATGGAAAAATAGCGACCTGCAGACCACTTTTACCGACGATATTAAATACTTCTTCGGACGAAGATCAAATTTGCACGGAAGATTTGCTTTGCAAAACAACCTATAACGAAACAGATTACATACCAAGAATCTGTTCCGATTCACGTTCCGCATCCAGTACTTCCAGTTGGTGTCAGCAAAACAGTATGTCTTCACTTGGACAGATTTGTCCTTTAACTTTCATAAGTCAAAAAACTATCACAACAGACACAATTGATATTGTTTGCACAGATGGTCCCGAAGACCCAACAAATTCAGCAAAAGGGAAAGAGATACCAACCGTCACCAACAAAGTACCACATCATACATCGGCCAAATAAAGTAACTTAAATTGAAAAATTATACAGAAGCCAATATATCTTTGGCTATCACGGACGCAGGTTTTTTGTTCCTTTGCGTCCATTTTTTATCTGCTTGTTTTAATTCAGCAATCATGTTTTTACGAACATGCGGCAACGTTAATTGCTGTAAAGCATCCACGATTTCTGTTGCATTTGCCTTTTTGCCCAACAATTCAGGGAATATTGTTTTATTCATCAAAATATTTACTAATGAAACCCATTTTATTTTCAACAAAACGTGCGCTAATAAAACTGTTAATGGGTTCATTTTATACACAACAATGGTTGGTATGTGCATTATTGCCAATTCTGCCGACACAGTACCGCTGGCAACAATCGCAATATAAGTATTCGCATAAACATTGTATCTTTCTTTTGCATCAACCAGCATTGGTTTGACATTCCAGTGTTTTATATCGTGTTTTATATATGCATCTGTTGTTTCAACAGTTGGAATGACAAATTTGTAATCTTTATACCCCAAAGCAACCAACAAATCAACAGTACTATGAAACACAGGTAACAATTTTTTTACTTCGCTCATACGGCTGCCCGGAACCAAAGTTATGATTTTTTCACCACTGTTATTTGATTTATATTTATCAAGACCGTCAGAAATAGGGTGCCCCACAGAAATCGTCTTTAAACCATATTTTGTAAAATAAGGTCTTTCAAAATCAAAAAAAGCATACAATTTATCAAATACGGCTGCATATTTTCTGGCACGTTTTTCACCCCATGCCCAAACCTGAGGCGCTACGACATGATAAAACTTTGTTTTTTTCAGTTTACCAGATTGTTTCACACCTTTGACAACAGATTTTGCAAATCCTGGGGAATCTATTGTTAAAACAATATCTGGTTTTTCTTTTATAATCGCAGATATAGTTTGTTTAAT
>OMQP01000005.1 GCA_900313285.1 uncultured Pseudomonadota bacterium | reverse complement strand
CCCTCAGCATGACATAGAGTTTTAGACGGATAAAAGTTTTTAAGAATTATTTGTTTTCTGGAATCGTTCCATCAAAAAAACACCGCCCGTTTGGGCGGTTTTTATTTCGATACAACAACCATTGCGGGTCGCAGTACTGTGTCGCCGAACATGTATCCGGTTTGCATTTCTTCGATAATTGTATTTGTTGGTGTTTTTTCATCCGGTTTATCAACCATTTGAATTGCGTTATGAAATTGTGGGTTCAATTTTTCGCCAACAGTTTCGATTTTTACAATGCCAATTTGTGCAAACGCATTTTCCAGCGCACGTTCCATTGTTTTAATTCCTTCATCGTCCGGGTTGTGTTTTAATGCTGCGTTCACGGCATCCATAACCGGCAATATCTTTTCGGCAACCGACATAGCACGATTGCGTGATACCGATTCAATATCCAAACTGGCACGACGACGTGTGTTTTCCAATTCCGCCGCAATACGCAAATATTTGTCGTTTAATTCTGCAATTTTAGAATTTAATTGTTCGATAATTTCTGTCTGTTTATCTTCCGATACTTCTGGTTTTGTATCATCCACAGATACTGTTTCAATTTCAACTTCTTTTTTTTCTTCCATGATATTTACCGTTTTTTCTTAATTATACATTATTTAACTGATTTTATTATAGGTAACAATGTATCACTTTTCAAGGATGCACGCCCAATTAATAATCCGTCAACATGGTCCAGGTTTGCAATTACCGCTGCGTTTTTTGCGTCAACACTGCCACCATAAATAATGGGTGTGTTTTCTTTCTTTATGCCACGCAGGGTTTTAAATATGGTTTCATGAACGGCGGTAATTTCATCAGGTGTTGGGGTAATATTGGCACCAATCGCCCAACGTGGTTCATATGCGATAATATACGCACCAGAATTAGGCACGCTTTCCAAAACCATCTTTTTTACAACTGACATAGTGCGACCGGCATTTTTTTCATCTGCTGTTTCGCCAACGCAAATAATGGGAATAATATTATTTTTTATTGCTGCGGTTGCCTTGGCTTTCACAATTTGGTTCGTTTCGTTGTGATAAAGACGTCTTTCGCTGTGTCCAACCAAAACATATTTTACGTCCAAATCTGTCAACATTTGTCCCGAAATATCACCAGTATATGCCCCGTTTGAATGTTCGCTGATGTCTTGGGCACCAATGGTTGTCCCAAAATCATTACCGCAAAGCAGGGTAAACGGCAGGCAAATAATCACTTTGTTATCGGTATGAACATTTTTCAATGATTTTAACAATAATTCTTTGTCCGATGTCGTTCCGTTCATTTTCCAATTGCCGATAATGAATTTCATTTTTCTTCCTTTTTTATTTGATTTTTTACCATCTTTTTTGCTATGGTAACGCAAAAGGTGGAAAAATGCTAGAATATTTACGTAATGCTGCTGACAAACCGTTAGCAAAAGTTTTAATGTTTATTTTGATTTTCAGTTTTGTGGGTTGGGGCGCTGCAGAATGGATTTTTGGCGGTGCAACACGTGATACAACACTGATTCATGTTGGTAATGCAGATATATCTGTACAACAATTTAATAATGAACGTTCCCGTGAATTGGCTGCTATGTCAAAAGACGAACAACGTGCGGCGTATACAGATCCTGCAAAATCTGCTGCATTAACTGATTCTGTGATAACAAAATTAACAACTGACCAGTTGGCATTAAATCGTGCACAAGATTTAAGATTTGTTGTTTCTGATAAACGAATCGCAGAAGAAATAAAAACACATCCTCAATTCCAGGTCGAAGGTAAATTCCAACCTTGGATGTTCGATATGGTTTTGCAAAATTCTGGTTTAACAGAACAAGATGTTGCGGCATCTTTGCGTGGCGATATTTTGCGTAATATGACGATGGGCGCGGTTAATGTTCCTGTTGCTGTTCCACAATTCGCAGTTGATGCGGCATATAATGCACGTTATGCAAAACGCGATGTTAAATATTCAACTGTAAAATTTGCTGATTACAAAGTTGATGATCCAAACGATGAACAATTAAAAGAATATTATGCACAACATCCACAAATTGTTCCTGAAACACGTTCAGTTTCGTATGTGTTTGTTGCAGCAGACATGAACAAACCTGATATTTATGACGAAGGTTTCAAAAAAGCACAACAAATCGAAGATATGATTATATCTGGTGATTCTATGAAAACTGCCGCTGACAAGGGCAAGGCAAAATATGTTCACATTCCAAATATTGCACGTAATGCAAAATTATCTGACAAAGTTTTGTCTGCTGAATTGGTCGCAAAATTGTTTGATATGGAATCAGGAACAGAAAGCGAATTGTTAGAATTAAAAGATGGTTTTGCAATTTTGCGTGTTGATACAGTTCATGCTGAACATAATGCAGAATTTGCAGATGTTAAAAAATCTTTGATTGACGGTTGGAAAAAATCTGAACAGCGTAAACAGGCATATGTCAAAGCAAATGAAAAACTGATTGCTTTGAAAAACAAAGAATCTGTTAAAAACCTGAAAGATGCATCAGTGTCCAGAACCGAAGGCGCGCCTTTGGCTGTATTGAATGCTGCCTTTGCGGGTAAAGATGGCGATAATGTAATTGCTGAAGACGGTGATGCATTTTATGTTTTATCTGTCGGTAAAACAGTTATGCCAAAAAGCGATACAAAGAAAGAAGAAGCTTTGCGTAAAGAATTGGAAAAAATGTCAATTCGTTTCATCCAGGATGATTATGGTCAATTCTTGAAAAAAGAATATCCTGTGAAAGTAAACGAAAAAGTATTTAACAGATTCATTGCAAAATAAAAATCGCCCGTTCGGGCGTTTTTTATTTATAAAATTTTTCTTTTATATATAATAAAGATATGCAAATTGAAACAACTGGTATTTTAATAAATATACGTGCGTTTTCTGAACGCGATTGTGTTGCTCATATTTTCACACGCGATAACGGCGTTTTAGTTGGCATGTTGCGGGGTGGGGCGGTCGCGAAAAAAAACAGACCTCTTATTGGTCAAATGGGAAATGTTTCATGGACTGCCCGGCTTGATTCACAATTAGGTGTGTTCCATTTTGAAAGCGAAAAAAATTTGTCTGCGCCAATTCTTTTAAATACAGATGCATTGAAATGTATGAACGCCGCATTTGCGTTAATTTATACTTTGATACCAGAACGCGAATCGTATGAAACATTATATGATTCTACCGTAAAATTATTGCAAGATATGGTCGGTTCACAAAACCCATATGATGTATATCTTGAATGGGAAATTTCTTTCTTGCGTGATTTGGGTTATGCGTTGGATTTAAGTAAATGTTCGGGATGTCAAAAGACCGAAAATTTGTGTTATTTGTCCCCAAAAACTGGACGCGCAGTTTGTGCTGATTGTGGTGCACCATATGTTGATAAATTGTACAAATTACCATTATCATTAAATGTCACAAGACGTTTTATTTCGGGTATTTGTGATATCCAGGGTGTAGATATGCCGAACATAAGAAAAATATTTTAATTTGTGTGTTTTTTTGTTGCACATTTATGTTTTTTTTTCTAAGATTTTCTTGTTCAACAACAAAGGAGAAAACTATGATTTGGACAATCTTAATCCTGATTTTGGCTATCGCTTTGTACATGTTTGGTTATAAATTGGTCAAACACGACAATAAGAAAGCTTCTGTTATGGATATCATCATGCACAAAGGTATCAATGTAATCGCAATTATTTTGATTGCTGGTTCTGTATGCCGTTTGTGGACACCTGTATATTTAGTACATACAAATCCTGCAATTTTGCAAGAAATGGTACAAAACATGCAGGCACAACAAGAAAAAGTTAAAAATAAAGAAGTTCGTAAATATGTTAAAAACCATTTGAACGACATGATTGGACATGCACCAATCGCAGGTAATGTAGACGCAAAAAATACAATTTTCTTGTGGTCTGATTATTCTTGCCCATATTGCCGTCGTGTTCATGCTGAATTGGCACGTGTTATGGCAGAACGTGATGACGTTCGTATTGTGTTGAAAAACTTCTCTATCCATGGCGCATTATCTGATGCACCAGCAAAAGCAGTTATCGCTGCTAAAATCCAAGACAATGCAAAAGCTGCAGCTTTGGATAAATTGTTGATGGACAAAGAATACTACACACAAGATGATATGAAAGATCAAGCAAAGTTGCCTGAAAGAATCCATGCAAGTGTTATGAAGTTGGCTAAAGAAGCTGGCCTTGATACAAAGCAATTGGAAAAAGATATGGAAGGCGACATTGTGAAAGCAGAATTGCAAAATGTTCGTGAATTGGCACAACGTTTTGAAATCAGCGGAACACCATATTTGATCATTAATGATCGTGCGTTCCCTGGCGCAATTCCATATGCACAAATCGTAGATGCTTTGAAATAATCATTGATATCGAAAAAAAACACCGTCAAACGACGGTGTTTTTTTGTTTTGTTTATTTATCCCAAATTGGTGAAACGATGGCTTCGGCAATCAGGGGTACCGATAATTTTGTGACATTTTCCATTTCGTCTTTAATCAAATCTGCAAAATGTTGTGAAACAGCTTCGTCACATTCAAATATAATTTCATCGTGAACCTGAAGAATCATTTTAATTTTATCGCTGTTTGGAACAACTATTTTATTGTAAACATTTACCATCGCACGACGCACAATATCCGCTTCGAATCCCTGAATAGGCGCATTTATTGCTGCACGGGCTACATATCCGCGCATACGTGGGTTGGTTGCTTCTGGAATTTCTATGCGGCGTCCCCATGGTGTATAAACACAATGATTATCAAAAGCAAATTGCGTTATGTAATCGATATATTCTTTTATTTCTGGCAATCCAGCCATATATGAATCTATAATTTTTTTAGCAGCATCGCGTGTAATATTTAATTGGTTAGCCAAACCAAATGCCGATATGCCATAAATAATGGAAAAGTTTATTGTTTTTGCAGCGCGTCTTAAATCTTTTGGAACAACTGATGATTGCGGAATGTTAAATACTTTGCGTGCAGTTTGTTCGTGAATGTCCAATCCGGCATTAAAAGTTTCCTTGAACATAGTCACATTTGCAACGTCTGCCAATAATCTCAATTGAATTTGGGAATAGTCAACCGCAATTAAATTTTTGCCAGGTGTGGCAACAAAACATCTACGGATTTCTTCACCCAATTCAGTTTTTATAGGAATGTTTTGTAAATTTGGATTACGGCTGGATAAACGCCCAGTATTTGTGCTGGTTTGTAAATATGTTGTATGAATACGACCATCCAACGCAATCTGGTGTGGCAGAGCGTCCGCATATGTACCCGCCAGTTTTGCGATTGAACGCCAATTTAATATTTTTTCAATTATCGGATGAGATTCGATTAAATCATTTAATGCGTCAGCATCCGTTGATCTTTTTTTGCCAGCATATAAATGTAATTCATCAAATAATATGGTTGCCAATTGTTTTGGACTGCCTACGTTAAATTCATGACCAGCTAAATCATAAATTTCTGTTTCTAATTTAGTCAGTTGTTCATGAAAAACGTTTGATAATTGGTTCAATTTGTCGCGGTTTACACAAACACCATTTTTTTCCATTACACACAAAATAGGGCACAGTGGTAAATCACAAGTATCGTATAATTCACGTAATTTTTCGTTGGCATTCAATTGTGGACGCATCAAATTGTATAAAGCCATACAAACGACAGAATCTTCACCAGAATATTTTGTTGCGATATCTATCGGCAATGTTTCAAAATGTCTGTCAGTATCTTTTGTTTTTGCATCAAATAAATCTTCGAATTTAATATCTATATGTCCCAGATATTTTTCTGCCAATTCATCTAAACCGTGTCCATGTAATGTTCCATGTAAAGCATAAGACAGTAACATGGTATCATCAACAGGCGTTATTTCTGTAATATTCCATCCTTCATTGCCTAAAATATGTAAATCGTATTTAAGATTATGAGCCACTTTAACAATGTTTGGGTTTGTAAATATTGGCCATAATTTTTTATAAACTGTCTCGATTTTTAATTGGTCTGGTACCACCGTATCAGCTCCAAACAAATCCATAGATTTTATTATATGACGAATTGGAATATAGGCACCATGTGTATCATCATATGCCAATGATATACCAACAATTTTATCAGTAATCTGGTTTAATCCAGTCGTTTCTGTGTCAAAAGCGATGACATTTGTGACATGTGATAAAAATTCATCTAATTGTTTTTCTGTTGAAATTGTCACTATATCCATTTCATTTAATGTGCTTGTTGTGGATATAGTTGTGTTTGGAATGTTAACAACAGGGCATATAGATTTTTCATATTCTGTTATATTCGGTGTACATGTTTGTATGTCGCCAGGAAACAATTTTTCTATTTTTGCAAACAAAGATTTGCTTTCAATTTTATTTTGAACAAAATCCAGGGCCGCCTTTTTATTGAAACAAAACGGTTGTATTTCAAGTCCGTCCAAATTAACATCACGTTTTAATGTGACCAACTGTTTTGAAATATATGCTTTTTCCTGATTTTCTTTTAATAAATTGCGAATGCGTTCATTTTTAACAGAATCCAGATTTGCATATAAATTATCTAGTGAATTAAATTCGTTGATAAGTTCGGCTGCCTTTTTAGGCCCAATGCCAGGAACACCAGGAACATTGTCAGAAGTATCGCCCATTAAAGATTGGACATCAATAACCTGGGATGGTTTTACATTGAATTTTTCAAAGACCTGGGCTTCGCGTATTTCTTTGTCTTTCATCCCGTCATAAAGAAAAACGCAATCGGAAACCAATTGCATTAAATCTTTGTCGCCAGTGATGATACGTGTCGCATCAACAATACTGCAATTTTGTGTTGCCAATGTTGCAATAACATCATCTGCTTCAACACCTGGGATACACAATACAGGTACGCCCATTTCATGAACGCCGATTCGTATCAGTTCAGATTGAACCAATAAATCTGCGGGTGTTTCAGATCGGTTGGCTTTGTATTGTGGATATATATCTTGACGGAAACTGATTCGTGATGCGTCAAAAACACATACAAACGAATCGTTTGGTTTTGCAGTGGCCAATAATGGTAAAATCATATTAAAAAAACCATATACTGCACCAATTGGCATATTATCAGAACGGGTTAAATTTCCATGAACCCCGTAATATGCCCGAAATACCAAAGAGTTTCCGTCAATTAAAGTTAGCATTTGTTACCTTAGAAGATATAGCGCATTTTTACACGAACATTATATTGCAACATGTCAGGCGAAGTATCTGTAGCTGTAATTGTGTAAATATCTGGTGCGTACAAAACGCGTCCTTCGATATCGAATTTTAATGGTAATTTCAAAATGTCGATTGTTGCACCCAACATTGCCTGGTATGCGGCAGTTGAATCAATTTTTTGTTCTGTTTTTATGCCGGTTGTTTTATCTGTAAATGTTTGTTCACCACCGAACATCATACCAACACCTGCGCCAATATAAGGCAAAATTACAGTAGAAGGCATTTTTGCATAAACGTTAACCATCGCTGCATTTGTGTTTAAATCTTTTGAATCAAAATAATCATATTCACCTTCGATACGGAATACAGGCAAATCCATACCAGCAACAGCACCAAATATAGTTGATGTATCTGTTTTGTTTTCATGATTGGCCAACAATGTTTGTCCGCCTGCGCCAACCATGCCCCCAATATAGAAATCAGCCAGCACAGCAGCGTTAGCAGCAGATGCACATGTTAAAGTTGATATGATAGAAATTAAAGATATTGAATTTATTTTCATATTTTTCTCCTTTATATGATATTATAGTATAAACGAAAGGGTGTGACATGCAAGAAAATAAACCTGTTTTAATTGTCGGTTTGGGTAATCCAGGAACTGAATATTCACGTACTCGTCATAATGTTGGTTTTATGGCGGTTGATGCTTTGGCACCAAACGATTCGGTGTGGAAGAAAGAAAAAAACGCCTTAACAACACGCACAGAAATTAACGGACATAAAGTTATCCTTGTCAAACCACAAACATTTATGAACAACAGTGGTGAAGCGGTTGGGCCATTAATGGCTTTCTATAAAATACCAATTGAAAATGTTATTGTCATACATGATGATATGGATTTAAAAGTTGGCACAATGCGCGAAAAAACGGGCGGGGGCAGTGCCGGTCATAATGGAATCAAATCTATAGATAACGCGATTGGACCAGAATATAAAAGAATTCGAATCGGTATTGGACATCCAAGAGATTTTGAAAGTCCAATAGATCCAATAGATTGGGTTTTGGGTAAATTCGATTCGGAACAATTGAAACAAATTAAATCGGTTATTAAATCAATTTCTATTTAATTTATTGGTCAATAACTAATCAAAAATTCATTATCTTGTGGAATCGGTGTCGTAACACCTGAACAATCATTACCTGAAAATTTCCATCCTGTAGAATTTGTATATTCATATTTGCATGTGTTTGTACTAGACGTATTATAACTCATGTTAACCTTTTTGAAGCCATCACCACTGGTCTGGTCTTGGATATTAAAATAATTTCCATGTTGGTCGATTAGTAACCAGAAACCTGCATTGCAATGGAATTCGAGGTCCCCAGAATCTATGTAGGTCAAACCAGGTGTTGCTGAACTTGTTTGATTATTACCGTTAGGATCATATGCACAATATACCGATATTTTACGTTTTGTGGTACTTGTTAAGGTAGTTGGACATAAATATTTACCGTCTGGATCATTAGATTCTGTGCCATCACATGTGATTGTTTGTAAGAATGAAGATTTGTATTCTGATGGTACACAAATTCCATCATCTGATTTTTCAGTGTTATTTGCACAACAATTACCAAATACATCCAAAACGCCACTTTCACAATAATTTGTTACACCTGATGTTACATTTATGATTTGATTGTTATTTGTTACGCATGTGTCATGGTCTGTTGTTGTAACGCAATCTGCCATAATTTCTGTGCATTGACCGTTTTCGTTCATATGATAATTAATTGGACAACCACGTGCATTACAGCTGTCGTTGGCATCAGAAGATGACGTATTCGTTGCCAACCAAGACAATAACGTGGATCCGTTTGTTGGTAATAATATTTTATTGTGTGTTTTATACTGATCCAATTGGCTATTGGTTGTAATATCATATTCTTTTGGGTTATATTCGCAATTACCCCAAATCTGTTCTGTGATTAAACAAGCTTTATCATTTTCACCACAAAAGTCAGGTACATCGCTGTATGTAGCAGGTTCGGTGAATGCATATAATGATTTATAATAATTTTCGCGACCAGATAAAATACCCGTCGTCATGTTATCTATGTTATCTGCCTGTTTTACACAATTATACACGTCGTTCCAACATGCGTTACGTGACAATATATCCGCACGTTTATTATCAGTAGTTTTTTTGCATAATGCGAAATTCCCAGACGTACCATTACATTGTTGTACTATGCAATCGCGACCAATTTGTGTACATGTTTCGAGTATATTATCATATGATATATCTGTGCTTATACCTGCAATACCTGTTTTCCATAGACCTGAAGAATCTATATCATCCATCAGTGCTATACAAGACGTTTCTATGTTTTTACACATGGAATTTGAAGTTGTATCTGCTATTACGCTGAATGTTGATAGTGCACGCGCATCAAATTCAGACAAATCTGATAACGAAGCGGATTTGCATTCTGTAATCAAAGTTGTGCAACTTTGACGGATTTCTTCCATCTTGGCTTTTTGCGCTAGTTTTATTTGAGACAAAGCATCGTCCAAGAAATCTTTCCATACTAAATCAGCAATATCCTGACATTGTTCAATTGCTGGTTCCAAAAATTCTTTTTTAGAATTCAAGAAATTAACAAATTTTTCATTTTGAGTGACTTTTGACCATTTTTCATCCCCCGTTGGTTCTTTTATCAACGAAGACAAATTGTATAATTCGGTTGTTAACACTGCTTTACCAGTAGATGGGTTTATGTATTGGCCGGTGGTATCAAGACATTTATACAGATTCTCACCGCATACGGATGCATCAGATAATTGTGTCAAAATTTTCTTTTTACATGTCAGGATATCATCAGAATTTCTTTGTTGATAAATATTCAAACGTGACATATCTAACAAGGCACCACTTTCATGAATCTTGGCTTGTGCCTGGTTGTAAAGGGTTTCGTATGATTTTGCAACGGTATTACAATCTTGTTGGATTGTCAGTTTATAACTGCCCTGGGCGATATTTAATTCTTCTTCTGAACAAACTTCTTGTGCCATTTCAATGCATACAGGACTGGCGGCATTGTACAATTCTAATCCTTCTTTTGCGCTGGTTGAAATTCCGCCCATTGAATCAATGCTGTCCCATGCGGTATCCATATCCAAAGATAAAGATATTGCAGACAAATCATTGTTCAATCTTGAGTCGCCAGAATTGTTAAGTGTGTTGGTTATCTTTTGTAATAATTTTTCAGATTCCGAACGGTCTTTCGTTTGAAAAGCTAATTCTCCTTCGCTGGCAACGTTGATTGCAGCTGCATCTTCTTTTTCGAGACTGACCGTTAACAGACGCTGGTTGAAATCTGACATTTTATCTTCAGCGTCACTCAACTGTTTTTTGATGTTATCAAATTCATGAATTCGTGATGAACATGCACATCTGCGTAAATTGGTATCTTTGTTTGCGCAAAATTCATCCATGCATTCAAAATATACAGTTTTGCATTTTGAATAATTTTTAGATTTTATATTTTCTATTTTTTCACTGTTTAATTCTGCTGCGCGTGCAGTGTGTTTTGTCTTTTTTGTTGTTGCGGAACGGGCCGAATTTTTCGTAACTGTTTCATTTTTGCGCGTTTCAATTGTACGGTTTACAGCACCGCGCGATTTAATTGAAATTTGGCGATTTGATATCTGTTTGTTCTCTGCTTTTGGTTGTTGAACAGCAGTACGTGTTTTTATATTTTGTTGTGATGCCACAGGTGTACGACCAGTGACATTACGTTGCTGTATCGGTGTTACAGCCGTTCTAGAGTTTTTACTTTGGTTGGATTCTGTTCTTTTTGTGTTTGATGCCACAGAACGATTTGAATTTGTATTCGTCGTAATTGTTGTTCCAGATGTGCGTTTTGATGCAGCACGAACAGTTTCTGCATCGTCAGCAAATGTCGTCTGGGACACAGACAAACCAAGGCATACAGCAAAAAACAGTATTATCCTTTTCATTCCTTAAACAGATATTAGCAAAATTATGATTTTTTGGGCAAGAAGAAAATAAATTTTTTTATAAAAAAATGCATCTTTTTCAAATTAAATGGTGCGACCGGGGGGACTTGAACCCCCAAGGATTTCTCCACAGCATCCTTAGTGCTGCGCGTATACCAATTCCGCCACGATCGCGTCCTGGGCACACGATATTACAAAACTATTTTTTTTTCAACCTTTTTATGATATAATAAAACAAATAAGTCAAAGGAAGCACACAATGAGAAAAATAGGTTTGTTTTTAATTAACGCCAGTATAGTGGCTGCAATGCCTGGAATTGCGACGGCTGCGGGGACATATTACAACGGTAATTTGTATCAGAATCCACAGCGTTATGGCAACAATGGTGGCGGGTATTATAACAGTTATGGTGCCGGACGTGGATATGGTCAACAAATGACAACTGTTAAGACAACAACCACAAAAACAACACGAAAATCTGTGTCTTCTAAAAATAAAAATTCTAGTCAGAAAAAGCAGGGTTTTGCATTAGATTTTAATTATATTCATGAAAATGCAAATTGGAACTTTGAATTAGACAAAGCTGGATCAAAATTACATTACGATGATTTAGTGTGGAATGTAATAAGCGGCGAGGGCGCTTTGTATTTTGGTGATAATGTTCCTATGCAGGTTAAAGTTGGTGCCAGATACGGCAAGCAGTTTGGAAAATCTGCGATGATTGACGATGATATATCTGCGGACGGAATGTGGATGGAAATTATAGATGATGAAGGCGATTTTCGTGGTGTCACAGGAACACCTGCTATATCTGCGGGAACAAGTGAAAAAGGTAAACAATTTGGGTTTAATGCGTCATTTGGGTTGACAGATTTGTTTTCTGCTGGACGTGTGCGTTTTACTCCGTCAGTAGGTTATCGCTATTTAAAATACGAATTAACAACAAAAGACAATGCCGGTTTGATGGTTGATGTTTTGCATACGGATTATGCCTCTAACTGTATGGAAATAGGTGGGGAAATACAATGTGCGCCATATGTCGGTTTTGTGAATGATTCGGGACAAATTATTGGATATGCAAGTATTGAAGATGGGTTGAGTGTTCCGGGTGGAACGGCAAGTCTGGATTTGGGCAATACTTATTATTATGAACAGGCTGGCACTTCGCATAAATATACAACAGAATGGGCAGGACCATATTTGGCGTTGGATATGGAATATGCGATGAGCGATTATAATTATATGACTGGTGGAATTGAATTGGGGTTGCCAATGTATTCGTCCAAAGGTGATCAGCCATATCGTATAGATTGGGCGCATCCAACCAGCGTAGAAGACAAGGGCGGACTGGGTGATGCATATCATTTGGGATTAAATGCTATGTGGACAACAATGATATCAAAAGTAGTTGGTTTTTCACTTGGGTTTACTTATGATTATTACAAGGTTTCAAAAGCAGATGCTAAAACATATTTGAATCCGGCATATTATCAGGAATTATATGATGCGGGTTATATAACAGATGAAGAAATGAATTCTTATAAATCTAAGGGCTGGGTGCTTGATAGTAAAGATGAAGTTAAATCTGTTTATAAATCTATGGGAATTCGTGCTGGCGTAAACGTTAGATTTTAAAGGGTTGGTCTGTGAAAATAAAAATTTTATTATATAGTACGGTTTTGATGTTTTTGTTGCTTGTAACAAGTGCTTTTGGTGCACCTTTGTCAGGCAGTATGTCTGTAAATCAAACAAGTGACACGGCCGCAAAAGCAAAAAGCGAAGCCACCAATATTGCGCGTAAGCAGATTTTGTTTAATGTTTTGTCTCAATACACTGATAAAACTGCATTAAATGGTTTATTACAGGATACATCAAATGATGATTTGATGAATTTGATTGTTTCTTCAACTGTTGCAAATGAACATATTTCTGCAACGGCATATTCTGCGAATATAACAATGATTATAGATAATGACGCAGTAAAAAGATGGTTGAGTGCTAATAATATTCAAAATTGGGTACCTGCCGCAGAATCCGCGGAAAAATTTACAGCTTTAATAGTTATTTCAAATGGGATTGCTGATTGGGCAGATTTGAAAAGAATCACGCGTGATGCAAATGTCGAAATAGAAACTCAAAGTATTACAGGTAATCAAATTGTTGTAAAAATGCCATTAAATTATCGAACAAAATTTACGGCGGCTGTACGTGAAGCGGGCTGGAAGTATTCTGATAATGAAGGTATTTTACATATCTGGAAATAAACAAAGCGAAAGGAAAATACATGAAAAAAATATTCTGTGTGTTGGCAGTATTGTTGCCATATGTTGCTGTTGCGGAAGATTCGCCAAGTGACACAAAATTTAATTTAAATGTTCGTCGTATAGGTTTAGATTGGACAAAAACGGACGTGGATAATTCAACAGAATATGAAAATTCATCTGTTGCTGCATTAAAGGCATCTGATCAACAAAGTTTAAAAGGTGTTTTTGATGTTGCGCTTGAATATGGTTTTGACAGATTTAAATGGGATAATTCTTTGTTTATGGAATATGGAAAACAATCTATAACAAACAAAGATGGCACAAAAACAGTAGACGAAAGTGCGGATAAGATATTATTATCGTCGGACCTTGCATATGCTTGCTGGGATTTTGATTCATTTAAATTGGGACCTATTGTTCGTGGTCAATATGAAACAGAATTTGCGGGTGATCCACATCGAAATATTTTGCGTCCAAATGCTGGTTTCGCATTATTTGATCACGATATTATCAAAACTTTATATACCGTTGGTGTTTATGAATATGATTTTACATATGCTGATGCCAAAGTTAGTAAATCTGCGGTTGAAGCAGGTTGGCGTATTGAATATGAATTGAGAGAAGGTGTAAAATTTACATCTGATGGATATTACAGAAAATATTTGTCCTATTCACAATATGTTGGCGAAGATTTAAATTACGATTTTTTGGCTGTTGCGCGGTTGGATACAAATATTTGGGGTGATTTGACAATGGGACCATATGTAAAATATCGTCGAGCACATTCTCGCCAAGCTCAAGATTATGGTTCAAACACTTCTATTGGTGTATCGTTCAGTTATATACACAATTTTGATTTGATGTATAAATAAATTTAAAAATATTTAAAATGCAAAACGACCCTTTGCCATGATGAAAAATTCATCTTGGTAATCAGGGTTGTTTACGTATGTCATAGATAAATATTTGTATTTTAATGTGTATTCCATGCTTGGTTTTGTAACCAAATTTATTTTTTGATTTGTGTAAACTATTTCACCGTTGCTTATACGGTTAACTGGTATGTTCAGGTACATATTGCCATATAAAATTGTGTCCGGTACGGCTATTTCAAATGCAAAATCTTTCCATTTTGTACCAATTTTCACATTTGATGTGTATATGTTCGAAAAATTAGAAACAATGGAATTTTCATCCGCTTTTGGGTTGGATGTTCCCAAGCGAACATTTTGATAAAATGTTATATCATTTATTTTGAAATCATTATTATAACCAATGAAGTTTGTTTGTTTGTCAGATTGTGTTGATATTAAACCGCTTGATTCCAAAATGTTGTTTCGTTTGACACCAAATTCAAATCCGCCAAAAATTTTAACAGAATCTGTGTCTTGTTCGCGTAATCTGTCAAAACCACGACCATATGGAATGATATTTATATTATCTGATAAATTTGTTGTAAATGCACGTCCAAAATCATCGACAAAAGCAATTTTTATGTTAGCGTTTTTCAAAGCTCCTGCTGCAGAACCGCCAATATTTGTTGTTGATAATGGTAAAATGGTATCGTTTGATAAAATAATTCTGGCTTCGCCGACTGGTCTGGTTGCTTTTTCCATGTCTAAAAGTCCCCAACCGTATACTTCGTCAACGCCTGTTTCACCTAAATCTTGTGCAGTTGTAAATAATAATTGTGTAATTTGCGATGCATTCATATATGGGAACGCTTCTTTGATTGTTGCAATGGCACCAGAAATCACAGGTGCGGTAAAACTGGTTCCACTTGCAAAATCGCTAGAATCTGTGTTCCATGCGGACCCGGGGGCAGCAATACAATAATTTTGTGTAATACCACATTTATTGCTGTACCATGCTATTTTACCTGTTTGTGGATCAAAAGAAACTGTGTTTACAAAATGTCCTTGTAATTCAGGAAAGGCAATAGGTAATGCAGATAATGCGCCACTTTCAGATTTAGAATCGTTTCCTGCAGCCCATACAAAAATAGCATCGTTATCTATTGCTGTATTTCTTATTTGTGTTATGAAATTTTCGCTTGTTATATTATATAAATATTGTTGTGCCTGGGCGTATGTTTTAATCGAATTTTGAGAATATATCACAGTGGACGCGTTTTGGGAATTTGTAGATTCTATCTGCCAACTGGCATTGTAAATATTTGCTGTTTTGGCATTATGAATAGTGTTTGCAATATAATCAAAAGAAGACAAATTTTGTGGATTGGTTGCAATATTATATGTGTTGATATGGGCGCTCGGTGCGATGTTTTTTGTTATGTCTTTGACAGTAGAACCATGATTGCTGGCAAAATCGTCAACTATATTTATTGTTACATTTTTACCGGTTAAATTTCTTGCTGTTGCGGCCGCATAATTCACAGCATCATATTGTTTTTTATTTTGTTGATATTTTGCAGATGTTTTGATTTCCGCCATAACAGCGCTGTCTATACTGTATGCACTTGTCGAAAGATTTGCGTAATAAGAAGAAACACGTTGATTTTTTACAGTATCATTTTGGTCATAATTTACAGGTATATTTTGTGACAGAGTAAGGCGCGGAAAAGAACTTTGATTTGATATTTCAGATGAAGAACCTGAATTCCCAGATTTCTGCATTGCTAAAGCTGCACCAACACCAATCAGGGCGGCTCCGCCAATTAAAGTCAAAACAGTGTTATTGCCGTTCGTATAATATTGTTCTTGGTATCTGCATTTATTCGGGTGTGTTCGGCGATATTTTGCATTGTTACAGTTTCGCGCAGCAAAAACATTTGTTGTCGTGAACACAACAATAAATAATGCTGTAAAGATATTTTTAAGCAGTTTCATCCTCACCACCTATTATAAATATAGACCAAAATAATATTTTGTCAATATATTTTAATAAAATAAAAAGGGTGGGGTGAAATGATTATTTTGCTATATTTGTGTCGATTGTTTTTGTAAGATGAGTGGATATAATAGCTCCTGCGATTAAGCAGATGACTGATAATATAACAAATAAACCTAACATATTATATAATCCAAATACTCCTATATACATTAAAGCAATAAATGCAATCCATTGTCCGATAAAAACCATTGTGTTGCGTACAATTAAATATTCTGTACGGTTATCTTTGGTTATATATTTCGTTCTGGCCATGTCAATTGCGTTTGCCGTGCTGATTTGATACATTATTTCAAAACATACAGTGGATGCGCATGCATATGCCAGTGTACTGATATTGGTGACATTTATAAACAACAAAGTTGATGTGGACAACATTAAAAATGAACACAATACTATAATCCAATTATAATCGCGTCTGGAACAAAAACGTCCAAATGCCCAAGTAGCGATAGCAGTGCAAAATGTAAATATTGTTGTCCATATTCCCAAATTCATATCGGTATGGAACACATATACAATATACATTGTCACAACTGTTTCCAGAATTGTTGCAAATCCACGTAATATTTCAGATGCAAATAATTTTTTTGTAACAGAGTTATCTTTGATTGAACGGCAAAAACCGATAATATCGGCACGGTTTTGGTCATTGTTTACAGACGGTGACAATAAACATAACATTATAATTTCTATTGCCGCAAGAACCATAATAACCCAAGCTGTATCTTGTAAAGATTTTGTTGTTATAATAAAACCAAGTGTAACGGGTACTATGACTTTGAAAATATTTTTTGTCATGGATTTTATTCCTGTAAAAAACACCATTCTTTCGTATGGAACCTTTTCAATTGTCATTGAATATATAGGTAAACTATAGAACCCATCAAAAATACCGTATAACATACCAAGTAAAATCACATAATCTGCCGCTTTTGTTCCTAATACTGCAATCAAGCCCAGTAAAATAACGCGTGTCACAATATTCATACTGAACAGTAATTTTTTATTGCCACGTTTGCACCAATTAGCAATCAATATGAATGTTATACACATTGTAAAATAATAAAATAATCGATATGCAGATACAGATACGATTTCGTTAATAGAATAGTGCATTAAAAATGAAATAACAAACGCTCCAAGAAACATATTAGAAATTGCATGGCAAACCGAAAATCCGGTTATAATCAATTCGTCTTTGGTCAAATGACGCTTGGTATTCTCTCTCATATTTAAGAATATTATCATATTTTTATGTTTATGAAAGCGAATTTATATGCGTTTATGTAAAATATTTTGACAACTATATATTTTTGTACTATTTATGTTCTATGAAATAACCAAAAAGGTAATATTTATGGATTTTATGCCAGATTATGATGTTGCAAGGAACGAATTGGCTAATACTGTGTTTGGCACGTATTCCCAGGCATACACTGTCACAAACGAAGATTTGCGTCAAACGATGCGTTTTATGCCGGAAAAATGCGAAAATGCGTTAGTTGTTGCCGCATCGGGGGATCATCCATTGTTTTGTTCGTTATACGGTGCAGAAAATGTTGATACTTTCGATATCAGTTATAATGCAAAATGTATTATGGATATAAAAAATGCTGCATTAAATACACTAAGTTATCAAGATTATATTTGTTTTATAAAAGATTTATATAATGTTTCTGTGCCTTTGATGGATGTTAAGAATATGAGCAATGTTTTATATAAATTGCCAAAGACAGAATTTGATTATGTTTATGCACTTAAAGATGTCCAGATTTTTATGCGCAAACTAATATCTTTAAATAGTGCGGTTTTACCAACGCAATTTGAATATGATAAATTACGTGAAAATGTAAAAGCCCCGTATAATTTTATACTGACAGATATTTGCAGAATAGGTGGAAAATTAACAAAATCTTATGATTTTATGCATTTATCGAATGTTTTTGATTATGTACAAAGCTTTCATTATGAACATATTATTTTATCGTTAATGGAACATGTAAGACCAGGTGGCAGAATAATAACACAATTTTTTGCCGAAGGAAACGACACAATTTTCGGCTTTCGTATGACAGAAATGGCAAAAAAACATAAAAATTGGATTTTTGGCAAAAAAACAATTATAAATACTGGTAAATTTGATTATTTTAAAAACGGCATTTATGTTATTGAACGTGTTCGATAATTTTTTATAAAAAAACTTGATTTTTCCGGGAAAATTGTTTAATATGTGCTCACGCGCTTGCGCGAAGAACACAGTTATCGGATATAATTTCTGTCCAAATTCATTTGGTTTTTTACATCTGATAGCGAGGATAACAACAGAAAAAAGGATAAAATCATGGCATTGCCAACATTTACAATGAAACAATTAATGGAAGCAGGTGTTCATTTTGGACACCATACACGTCGTTGGAACCCATTAATGACACCATATGTTTATGGCGTAAAAGATAAAATTCATATTATTAATTTGAACAAAACAGCACCATTGTTACATCGTTCATTGGTTGCTTTGGAAGCTATTGCAGCTGCAGGTGGCAAAATATTGTTTGTTGCTACAAAACATCAGGCAAAAGATATTGTTAAAGATGCTGCAGAACGCTGTGGTCAATATTATGTAAACAACCGCTGGTTGGGTGGTATGTTGACAAACTGGACAACAGTTTCTCAAAGCATTCGTCGTTTGAAGAAAATGGAAAACGATATTGCTAATGCTGACAAATTGGGATTAACCAAGAAAGAAGTTGGCGTTATGACCAAAGAAGTTGCTAAATTGCGTGAAATCTTTGGCGGTATTTTGGAAATGCACGGTGTTCCACAGGCAATGATTGTTATAGACGTTCCACGTGAATTGAACGCTGTTCATGAAGCAAGAAATTTGGACATCCCAACAATTGCTATTTGTGATACAAATGCTAACCCAGAATTAGTTGATTACCCAGTTCCAGGAAATGATGACGCATCACGCGCAACACAATTATATTGTGATTTGTTTGTAGATGCTATCTTGTCTGGTATTGAAAAAAGATTGGGTGGGGCAGCTGGTAAAAAAGTAGAATCTGATAATGCAGAAGCTGCTGCTGAAGAATACGAACACGATTTGAAAGTCAAAGAAGCAAAACAAAAATCAAAAACTTCTGAAGCTCGCGAAGTTCGTCGTAGCAAATTGGCAGACAAAGCAGACAAATAATATACTAAAGAAAGGAAATACAAATGGCAGAAGTAACAGCAAAATTAATTCAAGAACTGCGTGAAAAAACTTCCGCAGGTATGATGGATTGCAAAAAAGCATTGGTTGAAAACAATGGAGATATCGAAGCCGCTGCTGATTGGTTGCGTCAAAAAGGTATCGTAAAGGCCGCTTCAAAAGCTGGTCGCGTTGCTGCATCTGGTTTGGTTACAGTTGTTAAATGCGACAACATGGGTTGCGTTGTTGAATTGAACGCAGAAACAGATTTTGTTGCTAAAAACGATAAATTCCAGGCATTAGTTGCAAACGTTGCACAAAAAGCTGCTGAATTACAGGGCGATTTTGAAGCTACAATGAATGCTGTTAAAGATGATATTGCTGCAACAATTTCTACAATTGGTGAAAATATGTCTTTGCGCCGTATTGCCAAAGTAAATGGTGACCATATTTATACATATGTTCATAATGCTTTGGTTCCAGGTATGGGACAAATCGGTGTGGTTGTCGCTATTGACGGTGATGATGCACGTATTGATGAAATTGGTAGCAAAATCGCAATGCATATCGCTGCTAATAAACCTGAATTTATGACAATTGCTGATGTAGATCCAAAAGCTGTCGAACGCGAAAAGAAAGTGTTTATTGAATCTGGTGCAACAGCTGGAAAACCAGAAAACATCGTTGAAAAGATGGTTGATGGTCGTATCCAGAAATGGTATGCAGAATCAGTATTAGAAGAACAACCTTTCGTTATGGATCCATCTAAGAAAGTCAAAGATGTTATCGCAGAACACGGTGGAAAATTAGCTGGATATGCATATTACGTATTAGGCGAAGGAATCCAAAAACGTGAAGATAACTTAGCAGACGAAGTAGCAAAAATGTTAGGCTAAATCAAAGCCGGAAAAACAACTAACCGCGCTTTGAAAAAAAGCGCGGTTTTTTGATTCAATAAAAAAGGATAATGTATGAAAATATATAACAATAAAGCAATATTATTTTTGCCAAAGGCACGTTACATTGTTGAAAGAAATGGTGCAGTAAAAATGTTTGGAACATTGCTTAATGCATACGCTTCTTTAAATATGACAAAACAAAGAATACAACATGCTGTTTTTCAACAAAATTTGGTAAAATAATATGTCTAGAAAAATATCTGTTTTAGCTGGCAATATAGCCACTTATGGAACACATGATGTTGATGTTATGTCTTTTGACTATAACATTGACGGAAAATGTGGACATCGTGTTATTGTGAAAACGACAAAAAAATTTAAACAAAGTTTAAAAACAAAAATAGTTCAATATTGTAAATCCAGACGAAAATAATATACATAAGACCCTGAATTTGTGGTATAATGATATTTGAAATTATAAAAGGGTTAAGATATGGCAGAAAAAAGTTTATTTGAAGAATTACAGCAACGTGGTTTTATAAACCAAAGTTCGAATATGGATGCTGTAAAAGATTTACTGAATCATGATAAAATTGCTGTATATCTGGGTTCTGATCCTACTGCAGATTCTTTACATGTTGGTCATCTTGTTCCAATTATGATGATGAGATGGCTTCAAAAATATGGCCATAAACCAATCATGTTGGTTGGTGGTGCAACTGGTCGTATTGGTGATCCGTCTGGTCGTGATACAGGTCGTCCAATGATGGATGATGCAACTATCGCAAAAAATGTTGCTGGTTTAAAAAAATCTTATTCTAAATTCTTAAAATTTGGTGATGAAAAGTCTGATGCGATTATGGTTGATAATTATGATTGGATGAAAGAATATTCGCATCTCGATTTTTTGGCACAATATGGTCTTGATTTCACAATCCCACGTATGTTGTCAATGGAAAGTGTTAAAAAGCGTCTTGAAAACGGTATGTCGTTTTTAGAGTTTAATTATATGACATTCCAAGCGGTTGATTTCTTGACTCTTTATAAAAAATATAATTGTGTTTTACAACTTTGTGGCGCAGACCAATGGGGAAACGCCGTCATGGGTATTGAATTGGTTCGTAAAAAATGTGGCAAAGAAGTTTATGTTTTATCGACAGCGTTAATAACAGATGCAAACGGTAATAAAATTGGCAAATCTGCCGGTAATGCGGTTTGGGTAAATGAAGAAAAAACAACGCCTTATGAATATTACCAGTATTTTCGTAATACACCTGATGATTTGGTTGAAAAATTCCTTAAAATATTCACGGAAATTCCAATGACGGAAATTAATGAATTAGCCAAAAAGCAGGGTGCAGAATTAAATGATGTTAAAAAACGTCTTGCTTTTGAAGCAACAGCTATTGCACATGGTGTTGATGCTGCAAAAACTGCAGAAGAAGCTGCAGCAGCTCTTTTTGGCGGTGTAAATTCAGAAAATGCGCCAAGTTTTGATTTGAAAATGTCGGAACCAATGGGAATAATTGATTTCTTGGTATCGGTAAAATTGTTTGATTCAAAATCAGAAGCCCGTCGTATGATAGAACAGGGCGGTATTCAAATTGATGGTGAAAAAATCATAGACAAAGATTATATGATTGAACCTAAAGATTCCATAATGGTTCAACGTGGTAAAAAAGTTTTTCTGAAAGTAAATATAAAATAAAAACAGAAACTTAATAAATAAAACCGGTCTAAATGACCGGTTTTAAATTTTTGGCGCGCCCAGCAGGACTCCCTTGACATAAATGCCTGCGGGCAAACCGTAACGATTTGGCTGTGTTTCACTTGCCAAATCTACTTGTTTTCGCACCTGTCGTTGCTGACGCAACTTTGGTCGGTTCTCGTCCTGTGGAACAAAAATAAAACCGGGATAAACCCGATTTAATTTTTGGCGCGCCCAGCAGGACTCGAACCTGCAACCCACAGATTAGAAATCTGTTGCTCTATCCAATTGAGCCATGGGCGCATGCGAGAGATTTTAAATTAAAAACATTGTAAATGCAAATGTTTTTAATGTGTTTTTGTTTGTTTGTATATACACAAAAACGGTTGACGGATAATGTGTATTTTTTCTAAGATAAATAGTATCAGAAGGCAAGGTGTTCGGAATTTTGTGGTGTTTATGTAAAAAAAACGCAGAAAACCGGACTGTTGGCTTTTAAAATAGAAAGGGGAAAAGGGGAAATCTCTTATGTGTAAACGCTTGCTTTTGGCGATAGTGTTGGCAACGGTGTTTGTTATACCCGTGTTTGCTGACGTTACAGCTGAATCAAAATGCGACGTTAATACATTTGGTGTAACCCATGGTCCTGTTGATTTAGAAGCAATTTGGACCCCAAAAACATTTACATGTGAAGCAGGAAAATATTTAGATGGACGAATCGGTGAATGTACAATTTGTCCAAATGGTTCGTATTGTTCTGGTATAGAGGAAACAGAATTTGATGATGAAAATCATGGTATTGAATCCTGTGAAACTGGCTGGACGTCTGAAAAAAGTGCCGTTTCCGAATCGAATTGTTATCAGGTTGGTATGGCGGTTTGTGCAGAACAAAATCCGTATACTCTGGGACACGGAACAGCTGTTTATACGCATGAATCTGCATCTTGTAAAACTTTCTATGGCACGACGGAATGTGTGTTAGATGACAGTCATGCCTGTGATATTATGTCTTTGCAATGCGAATCGGGGTACATGCCTGCTGTTATTGGTGGCGTATTAAAATGTGTAGTATCCAATATAGAATGTAATGCTGGTACGTATTTACCACGTGATTCTTTGACATGTGCTACGTGTCCTGGCGATTCGTACTGCCCAGGTGGTGAATATGACGCATCAAGCACAGAAAGCCATGGTGCTGTAAAATGTCCTGATGGATTAAAAGCACCACGTGGGGCTCGTTCTGAAAATGATTGTGGGCGTCTGTTCCATGTTGGTGATAACACATTACATATGCACAAGGATAAACGTACAGAACATTCATTGGCGATTAAGGTTGATGGTGTTACATATTATGCGGATACCACACCTGTAAGTGAAGGTGTAAAAACTATCAACCCAGACACAACAGAAACATTACGTGTCAAGATAGACGGTGTCGAATATTTTGTACACGAAACAATATACGAATAATTAGTTTGCGCGGGCGTTTTTGTCCGCGTATTATTTTTTAATAAAAATGCTTGACAAATAAAATAGATTGTCTATATTTAGAGCAAAACACAAAAAGGATTTAATATGAATAAATCACAAAAAATGAAAAAAGCGACACGCAAAGCGCGTAATCAAAATATTAAACAATTGTGCAAGAAAATTGTACTCTTCCCATGGAAAGTTTGTAAAAAAGTTTGGTCATGGATTGTGGCCGCATGTAAATATTTATGGCGTTTATTGTGTCGTGTATGTTCAGCTGTATGGAATTGGTTAAAATCTATAGATATCATTGGTATGATAAATTTGACTCTGTTGGTCGCAATCATAGTATTATTTTCTTCTTTGATTGCTGATTTTGTTTGTTGTAATAAATGTCCAAAATCAAATACAGCAGCCAAAGCAAATGTAGTTTCTGTTTCTAAAGAACCTCGCAAAGTAGTTCAACGTAAATTCAATACAACATTACCTTTACAGGCAGATAAACAAACGGGTATTACACCAAAAATCAAAACAGTTGGTGTTAAAAAACCTCAAATTATTCGCGAAGTATCTGTTCCATCAAACGAATTACCACAAAAACAAAATTTATCTGGTGATGTTATCATAGAAGCAACCCCAACTTCTACAACATTACAAAATGGAGTAAAAGTTAATGGGAATTTATTTATACAAAATTTTCGTAAATACACATTACCATGTGACGCAACAATTAACGGGAATTTATTCATCCGTAATGTTGATAAATTAAGTTTCTGTGGCAAATTTACAGTCAAAGGCAATATTTATGTTAATCGTCAATCTTCATTTGGTCCATTACCAGATGGTACACGTATTGACGGTAATATAATTTTATAAGATTTAGTTAAAGTTATACTCCCCTAAAAAAAGCCGTGTAAAAACATGGCTTTTTTTATTTTATTGTGATATAATGAAAAAGAAGATTCAAAAGGAGACAAATATGGAATTTTTCAAAAAACTAGGTAATGTATTAGTAAAGAACATGGCATATACGATAGTATTTATCGTTGCGTTCATATTCTTTTTGTATTTTGCAGGTGGTGATATCATCGGTGGTATTTTGACTGCTTTGTCGGCACTGATTGCATATATTGCAGCGACATTGATTTATGCTGAATTTAAAAAAGCACCGGCTGCAAAAAAATCATCCAAAAAGAAATAATAATATTTGAATA
>OMQP01000033.1 GCA_900313285.1 uncultured Pseudomonadota bacterium | reverse complement strand
AAATAAAGATGGTTCTAAGAATTCAGATTATTGTATTTATTGTTATAAAAATGGCGAATTTATAGATAATGTTACAATGGAAGAATATATTGAAATGAATGTCCCTTTTTATGCGCAAGCTGGTATGACTGAAAAACAAATGCGTCATCATTGTGAAACTGTTTTTCCAACGCTAAAAAGATGGAAAAAATAATGAAAAAAGATATTTTGAAAACTTTGTATTCGATGGCAGATGCCGCATATGGCGATTTTGGTGCAAAGTTAATTCCAAATATTTCGCGTGATTGTTTTATTGGTGTGCGTACACCAGCACTTCGTAAATTTGCAAAAGATTTAATTAAATCTGGTGAATACAAAGGTTTTATTTTGCATTTACCACATAAATATTTCGAAGAAAACCAACTGCATGCGTTCATATTATCCGAAATAAAAGATTTTGATATTTTAATTAAAGAATTATCACGATTTTTACCGTATATAGATAATTGGGCAACATGTGACCAATTAAATCCTAAAATATTCAAAAAGAATTTAGATTTATTATACAGATATGTATCAAAATGGATTAAGTCGAAAGAAGTTTATACTGTGCGTTTTGCAATCAAAGTTTTAATGCAATATTGGTTGGATGATAAATTTGATGAAAAATATGCAGATATGGTCGCAAATATAAAAACAGATGAATATTATATAAATATGATGCGTGCCTGGTATTTTGCAACAGCCGCAGCCAAACAATTTGACAGAATTTTACCATATTTTAAATTGAATGTTTTAGATGAATGGACAAGAAATCATGCAATTCAAAAGTCATTAGAATCATATCGCGTTCCAAATAAAAACAAAGAAATATTACGCGGGTTACGCTGATTTGTTTTTATGTTGATTTTTAGGTATTCATAGGTATAATTATCTGCGTTGCCCTAATAGTCTAGTGGTAAAACACGTCCTTGGTAAGGACGAGTCACAAGTCCGATTCTTGTTTAGGGCACCATATAAAATTCTAAGGAAAGGGTGAAAGATGGTTTCTAAAAAAACAAAAGCACAAAAAATAGATACAGGAACAATCAGTTTTGCACTAAAAAATTTCTGGGTTGATTATGCTGGTTGGGGACGCGCTCGTCGAAGTGAATATTGGTGGGTGTTCTTGTTTTACTGTTTTGCTTTGCCTTTCGCTTTTAGTTTTGTTTTGCTTTTTATCGGTGGTTTTTTAGCTGCTTTGACTGGTTCAGAAATATTTTTCGTGCTTTTCGAATATCTGGCAGATGTTATAGGTTGGGCATGGACTTTTGCAACGTTAGTACCATCATTCTGTTTAGGGGTTCGTCGTTTGCATGATACAAACAGATCTGCATGGAATTATCTGTGGATATTATTGCCAATAATCGGTGCGATTATACTGATAGTTCTTATGTGTATACAGGGTGATTCAAAATCAAACAGATTTGGTGCACCACGTATGTAAAACAAACCGGCATTTGCCGGTTTTTTTATAAAAATGTTGAAAGTTCATTTTTTTAGGTATAAAATTGCAACCACATAGGTTTTATTAAATATGTTGATGCGACTGACAACCGCGGAGTATTAGTAAAAACACAAAAGTAAAAAAAGCAGGGTGGCACCGCGCGAAAAAATCTTAGCGCCCCTGTGATTTAAGATTTGAATTGGTGCTGCTGCTATATTTATTGCGACACCGAAACAAAAAATAAAAGGGTGTAAAATGCTTTCGTTGAAATCAAAATACAGAACGCATACCTGTGGCGAATTGACTGAAAAAAACGTTGGTGAAACAGTTACTTTGTCTGGTTGGGTTCATCGTAAACGCGATCATGGTTCGTTATTATTTGTTGATTTGCGTGATAATTATGGAATAACACAATGTGTGTTTGATGGTGGGGATGAAAATTTGGAAAAAATTCATCCTGAATCCGTTATTAAAATTACCGGTACTGTTGTGGCCCGTGATAAAGAGGCGATAAATGATAAATTACCAACGGGACATATTGAAATCAAATCTGGTAAATGGGAAGTTTTAACAAATGCTGACGTTTTGCCGTTCCAAGTGTTCGGTGATGACGATGTTCCAGAAGATTTACGTTACCAATACAGATTTTTAGATTTGCGTCGTGAAAAATTACACAAAAATATTTTGATGCGTAATAAAATTATTAAATGGTTGCGTGATCAAATGTGGGAAATGGGATTTTCAGAATTCCAAACACCATTATTGACTGCGGATTCGCCAGAAGGCGCACGTTGTTTCTTAGTGCCTTCTCGTTTGCACCATGGAAAATTTTATGCTCTGCCTCAGGCACCACAAATGTTTAAACAGTTATTACAGGTTTCTGGGTTTGACAGATATTTCCAAATTGCACCATGTTTTCGTGATGAAGATTTACGTGCAGACAGATTATTGGAATTTTACCAACTTGATCTTGAAATGTCTTTCGTCGATTTGCCAGATGTTCAGGCAGTTGGTGAAGAATTATTACCAAAGTTAATCAAAACATTTGTACCAGATGCAATTGTAAGTGATGAAGTTCCACATATTTCTTTTGATGATGCTATGTTGAAATATGGATGCGATAAACCAGATATGCGTAATCCTATTTTAATCAGTGATGTCACAGAAATATTCCGTGGTTCAGATTTTGGAATCTTTGCAAATGCAATTGAAAATGGTGCGGTTGTTCGTGCTGTACCTGCGCCAAAATCATCCGACAAACCACGTTCTTGGTTCGACAAACTGGGTGATTATGCAGTAAAAGAACTGGGGCTTGGCGGATTGGGTTATATTGTTTTTGCCGAAGAAGCCAAAGGACCTGTAGCAAAGAAATTAGATGAAGCGCGTATTGCAAAATTGCATGAAATTGCAGGCGATAATTCATCATTGTTCTTTATTTGCGACGAAGAAGAAAAAGCAGCAAAAGCCGCTGGAAAATTACGTAACAAATTGGGTGAAGATTTGGGTTTAATAAATCCAAAAGAATTCAAATTCTGTTGGGTTGATAATTTCCCATTCTTTGAAAGAAATGAAGAAGATGGTTCAATTCAAATGACTCATAATCCTTTTTCATACCCAATCGCAACATTGGAAGAATTGGATACAAAAGATCCTTTGACTATCAAAGCTGCACAATTTGATATGGTTATGAATGGTATTGAAATTTGCAGTGGTGGACTTCGTAACTATAATCCAGAAGTTATGCTTAAATGCTTCAATATCGCAGGATATGATGTTGAAAACGTAAAGAAAAACTTTGCTGGATTATATACTTCTTTCCAATATGGTGCACCACCACACGGCGGATGTGCATTTGGAATTGACAGATTGGTTTGTGAAATAGTTGGCGAACCTGCTGTACGTGAAGTTGTTGCATTCCCTGCAAATCAACGTGGTCAAGATTTGTTAATGGGATCACCAAATGAAGTAAGTGAACAACAACTGCGTGATGTTCATATCCAAGTTCGTAAACGTGGATAAAAAATCACATTAAAAACACCGGCATTTGCCGGTGTTTTTCTTTTAAAATTTATTATGTGTTTGTACAAATGCCCGCATATATTCAGGGTCAAAATTCATCCTTATTTCAGATAACGAAAATTCTCGTTTGCCATTTGGATATATTGTTAATTCTATTGGTTCTGGGCTGGCAGATGTTCCGCGTAACAACAATTTTAATTTTGCAGACATGCGTTTATCTATAATTTCAAAAGATCCATTTGCATCAACATGGCGCATTTCAAGTGTTAATGGAGCGACTGTTTTTATGTTGCCTTTGTCATACGTACCGACAATGCGCATTTTCTTTAATTCGCTGATACCACCATTTAATGCTTTTTCTAATTCTTGTTCTGCATTTAATGTTTGGATATTTGGCGCAAAAGCATAAAAATCGTTAAATCCAAATCCATATACTCGTCCGCCTTCAAAAGAAGCATCAAATGTACCGTTTAAATTATTTATAATATCATGTGCTATTTTACCAGATGTTTTTAATTTTATTTCTGCTGTGATGGTTGTGTTGTCTACATTTAATGGCATATTGTCAGATAATAATTTTTCATCAAATACAAATTTATTTAATTGGATGTTTATATCATATTTTATGTTGTTCTTTTTTATTGTAGCCAATAAATTACCACGGTCAGAATCTGTAATAGAAAATGTTTGTATGTTTTTATGTAATGAATAAACAAAGTTATTATATCTTTGATTGTTATACAACAGTGCGTCTGCAGATAAAGCTATGTTTGTATCTATATCAAAAGGTAACATAATTGGCGCCTGGGTAAAGAAAGACATTTCTTCGAATTTTTCTTTGAATCCTGGTTCGATAAAATAATCTGTATTTAATAAATCTGTTTTCAAAGTTATAGATTTTTTTGAAGCCGTTCCAACAAATTTATGATCTGCAATTTCAAGTATTAAATTTGATATATTTCCATTTTTATAATTACCAGAAATAGTGTATTGTAAATCACGTAAAGATCTTAAATCCATATCTTTGAACCATGCTTTGAAATTATCACCGTGTAATATGAATAAATCTTTATCTAGTGATAACTGCCAGTTCCTGGAATCTGGAATAAAAAGCATCAGATTGTTATTCCATATAAAATTGCCGTTTTCATTAAGCATGAATTCAGGCAAAAAAGGCAAATCTATTTCAACATTTTTTAATGTCTTGTTATCTATGTGTTCATATGTAACATCATACGCATTTCCAGATATATTTAATATTCCAGACATATCAGGAAAATCAAATTTAACTATACCACGATTCCCCAAAAATTTTGTAGAATTCACAATAGATTTTACATTCTTTATTTTTTCCGATGATTTGATATCGGCTATAAATTCTTTTTGGTCTACTTCCAGTTCGCCAGTAATAGTATTACCATATGAAAATCTTTCACATGACCATTTCTGATGCGTCCCATTAAACAGACATGTTGTTGATATTCCATTTTCAGGTAAAGACACATTTACATTGTGTGCACCATCTTTATCTATATAACCACCTTGAACTTTTAAACTGTCTGCAATAATTGTATCTATTTTTACATCTTTATCTGAACCGATAGTTTTTATCTCAAGTCGTTTAAACGTTTTATCCATGAATTGTAATTTGCCAGAAAAATTTAAGTTAAACGCAGCATTTTTTAACAATTCTAGATTGGTGACAAGAAAAGACATGTCATAATCAGCGTTTTGCGATTTTAAATCTATGATTTTATATCCATCTTCTTGCAATGATATTTTCCCAGTGACACCATTTGCGGATATATTGTAAAAATCAACACCATAACTGCCATTCCATTTAAGATCTGCTGTGATAGGGAATTGTCCAGTTATACGCGGAGTATCAAATTCAAACCATTTGTTTATATCTTGAGCGACAATACTTATGTGCGCAGTGGCTGTTCCGTCAGACAATAATTTCCCGGACATGTTTAGGTTGTTATTATAATTTTTTACAGTAAATTGATTGCTTTTTGCTTTTATTTCATATTTATGTTGATCTGTTCTGACATTTGCGTTGATACCTTGTTCGGATAATTTAGCATTTATAATTCTGTATTCTTTATTTAAAAATTGAAGTGTTGAATTTTTTATAATGATATCTTCTTTGATGTCAAAAGGTGTTAATTGATCTATATGTAATATTGCGCCACTGACAGAAATAGTGTCAGATATAGATGCATTTTTTAAATTAAATAAATCAAAGAAAGGTATTGTGAATTCGCAATCCGCGATAGTTCCATTTGGAATTGTTAAATTGTGTGCAACAATTCTGGCTTTGCCAAGCATGCTTGCGTGAACGTTTCCGTTAATTGTGACCGGTATACCGGTTTTTGATAAAATAACATTTTCTATTTTAGATTTTAAAAAGTTCAATTGAATCATTGGTGGTACAATAATAATGGATAAAACAATAAATGCCATTATTGGCAATATATACCAAAGTATTCTGTATCTTGATTTATGCTTTTTTTTCATCTCTCTCTTCTTCTTGTATTTTTATTATAATAGATTATATTAAGGTATGTGAATAAAAAAAATGATATGAAAAGCACAAAAAGCATTTTTTCTTTGGAATCAGATTATAAACCGATGGGGGATCAGCCAACGGCTATTGCCGAATTGGTCGAAGGTGTCAAAGATGGCCGAAAATCGCAGGTTTTACTGGGAGTAACAGGTTCTGGAAAAACTTTTACAATGGCGAATATTATTGCTGATTTGTCGCGTCCAGCTATGATAATGGCACCAAATAAGATTTTGGCTGCCCAATTATATACGGAAATGAAATCGTTTTTTCCGCATAACCATGTAGAATATTTTGTGTCTTTTTATGATTATTATCAACCAGAGGCATATGTGCCAACAACAGACACATATATCGACAAAGACGCGTCTATAAATGAACAATTGGATCGTATGCGACACAGCGCAACGCGTGCAATGTTGGAAGAAAGAGATGTTATAGTTGTTTCTTCGGTTTCTTCTATTTACGGTATTGGATCACCAGAACAATATTCTGAAATGAGGGTTGTATTAAATGTTGGTGATAAAATATCGGAAAAAGATGTTATGCGCGCATTGGTTGATATTCAATATAAACGAAACGATATGGGTTTTTCGCGTGGTGAATTTCGTGCGCGTGGTGATACATTGGATATATTCCCATCTCACAGTCAGGACAGGGCATGGAAATTATCATTTTTTGGTGATGAAATAGATGAAATATGGGAATTTGACACTTTGACTGGTGGTAAATTGCATAAACTGGACCGAATTGTTGTTTATCCAAATACACACTATGCAACACCCATGCCATCTGTATTACAGGCAATTGGTAATATACGACAAGATTTGGAAGAAAGATTGAAATATTTTCATGATAATATGAAATATGTCGAAGAACAAAGATTGCGTGAACGTGTGAACTTTGATATCGAAATGATGGAATCTACTGGAACGTGCCGCGGTATTGAAAATTATTCACGATATTTAACTGGGCGCCTGCCAGGACAACCACCGCCAACATTGTTCGAATATTTACCAAAAGATGCAATTTTATTTTTGGACGAAAGTCACGTTACTGTACCACAGATAGGCGCAATGTCGCGTGGGGACAGAGCGCGCAAAGAAACATTGGCGCAATATGGATTTCGTTTGCCATCATGTGTCGATAATCGACCACTAACTTTTGATGAGTGGGATAAATTACGTCCACAAACTATATTTGTTTCTGCAACACCTGCACAATGGGAATTAGAGCAATCAAATGGTATTGTTAGTGAGCAACTTATTCGTCCAACAGGATTGTTGGATCCAATATGTGAAGTGCGTCCAACAGAACATCAGGTTGATGATTTGCTTTATGAAGTTAAGAAAACAAAAGGGCGGGTTATTGTCACAACGCTTACCAAGAAAATGGCTGAACAATTAACAGATTATTTTGTTGAAAACGGTGTTCGTGCGCGGTATTTGCATTCTGATATTGAAACATTGGAGCGCATAGATTTATTGCGTGATTTGCGTCTGGGCAAATATGATGTTTTGGTCGGTATAAACCTTTTACGTGAAGGTTTGGATGTTCCAGAATGCGAATTAGTTGCAATTATGGATGCTGATAAAGAGGGCTTTTTGCGTTCAACGCGTTCGTTAATTCAAACAATAGGACGTGCAGCACGTAACGCAAATGGTCGTGTGATTTTATATGGTGATACAATAACTGATTCAATGCGTTCGGCACTGGACGAAACAGCGCGCAGACGTGAAAAACAAATGCAATATAATACAGAGCACAACATTACACCAAAAACCATATCAAAATCTGTATTTGAAGAAGTAAAAGAAAAAGAAGAAAAAACTGACAAAACCAAAAAATTTGTTTACAGTAAAGATGGTGGTGTTATGGATGCTGAATCTTTACGCAAGGAAATTAAAGCGCTTACCAAGACAATGCAAAAGCATGCAGAAAATTTGGAATTTGAACAAGCTGCCCAGGTTCGTGATTTAATCCATGCGCTGGAAGATGATTTATTATTGGTGGAATAAAAAGGATATTTTATGAAAATTAAACCCAGAAAAAGACTAAATCGTTATGTTGGAATACCTGTAACTAATACAGGAATTATAAACAGAACAAGTTTTTATAGATGGCTAGATGTTGGACATTATACACGTGATGTTTATATGGCTAGATTTTTAATCTTTTGTGGTAATTATATATATCGCGTTGTTATGCTATATGATTCCAAAGACAAGGCGTTAAGTGTAATAAATTTCTTTAATGGAAAAACACCACATATGCCAAAACCAATTGATGTTCCAGAAATGTTTTGCGAAACGAAAAGAAAAAGAATAAATGATGAAAGAATACATTCTAGATAATATTGA
>OMQP01000022.1:7084-18446 GCA_900313285.1 uncultured Pseudomonadota bacterium | reverse complement strand
AAATTATAGGTTCGTATTTTTTCACTTCGATCCCCTGACCCAACCATACTGCGACGTGAAGCATTTGATGCGTTCATTTGTTCGTTTCTTTGTTTTTCATAAAGACGTGAACGCAACACAGCCATAGCAGTCGCTTTGTTTTGTAATTGTGAACGTTCATTTTGACACGTCACAACAATACCTGTTGGAAAATGGGTTATACGAATCGCAGAATCTGTTTTATTAACGTGCTGGCCACCTGCCCCTGATGCGCGGAAAATATCTATACGAATATCTTTATCATCGATTACAACGTCAATATCTTTTGCTTCCGGCATAACGGCAACAGATGCCGCAGACGTATGAATACGACCACCTGCTTCTGTTTCTGGCACGCGTTGCACACGATGAATACCAGATTCAAATTTCATGCGCGCATATACACCAACACCATCGATTTTGAAAATGACTTCTTTGTACCCATGAAGAGATGTCGCGTTTTCTTCGATTATTTCAATTTTCCAGCCTTTGCGCATCGCATATGATTTATACTGATTAAACAAATCACCAGCAAATAAAGCCGATTCTTCTCCGCCTACACCGGCACGTATTTCCACAATAGCACTGTTATCATCAGCAGCGTCGCGTGGCAAAAGAGCAATTTGTAAATCACGTTCTAAATCAGGTAAAGCATGATTTAATTCTTCCAATTGTTCTTCGGCAATGCTCTTTAATTCAGGATCGTTTAACATTTCTTTTGCATCTTTAATGCCCTGAACTGTTTGCAAATATTTATCTATCAACGGTAAAACTTCACCAAGTTGCGAATATTCTTTGGACAATTTAGTCAATTCATCACCAGATATTTCACCAGAATTCATTTTGGCTTCAATATCTTTGGCACGATTTTGAATATCCAATAATTTTTGTTCAATAATCATGTTTATTTTACCTTTATATTTTTAATAGCATCAGACAAAGACAAAGTTTCCTGGTTGCCCGATTCCATATTTTTCAAAGCGATAACATTTTTGGCTACTTCATCATCACCGATAATCATACTGAAACGCGCACCAATTTTATCAGCATATTCAATTTGATTCTTGAATTTTTTATCGGTATCCAAGTAAGAAACAGCAGCAATTTCTGCATCACGCAAAGCGTTAACCACTTTTGATGCATATGCAACATTGTTATTACCCATAACCAAAACCGCAACATCTATTGGATTAGAAAATCTGGATAAATCAATTTGGTTGTTTTCCAACATTGACGCAAAGATTCTTGAAAAACCAATGGCCGCCCCAACCCCAACAATTTTGGTTTTGGAAAATTTAGATGCCAAATTTTCATAACGACCACCGCCCGCAGCGGTACCAAATTCAGGATGCTGTGGCAATTTAAATTCGAAAACAAGTCCGGTATAATAAGCCAAACCACGCGCGATAGATAAATCTATTTTTGCATTTTTGACACCCATACCGTCCAAGACTTTCATAAAATCTGTTAATTCTGCGATTGCAGCATCCAGTTTTTCAGATTTGCCAACAAAGTTTTTATATCCATCAACAAATACAGATTTAATCACATTTTCTTTATCTGTATCATTTAATGCTTCTTTTAACCCTTCGGCAAAATCATCTTCACCCATTGAATCCTTTTTATCTATCAAGACAAAAAGCGCTTTCTTTTGTTCTGCATTTAAATTTAACAAATCAAACACCGCATCCCAAAACGGACGGGATCCAACATGTACAACATTTGGACCGATAAATTCATTAACAGAATCAAGAGCCCTGCTTATCACAGAAATAATTTCAGCATCATAATTTGTTGATAAAGAATTTATTCCCATAATATCCAAATCCATCTGGTAAAATTCACGATAACGACCACGTTGTTTGCGTTCACCACGATAACGTTTGGAAAATTGTGATGCACGGAAAGGAAATACTAAATCATTCAGATGACCAGCCACATAACGAGATAAACCAACGGTTCCGTCATAACGCAATCCCATTTTGGTGTCGCCCTTTTGAAATAAAAACATTTGTGTTTCAATTTCATCCCAATTATCTTTATCGGTTAAAACCTCGGCACGTTCGATTGCCGGCAAATCAAGCATAGAAAAACCCGCAAGACGTAAAACGTTTTGCATTTTATTTGCGCAATAATCAAAACAGCGTTGTTGCGATGGCAACAATTCTATAAATCCACTTAAAGGTTTTGTTGGTTTTAAATCCATTTTTTTATCCTTTTTACTGTAAAAACCAAACTTGAAATAATCTGTTTTTCAACAGACATTATACCATAAAAAATATAAATATGCTAGAAACACACGCCGCGACTGGCGTGATGAAAGAAAAATGAAAAAGATACTGTTTTTGTATTCATTATATATTTATTATAGCAATCGTTTTTGAATTTGCAATAAAAACCCGCCATTTCGGCGGGATTTTAATTATTTTTGAAGACCGACTTCGAATGTATCACCCCAATCGGCAATCTTTTGACCACCGACAGTGCAATGCAATGCTTCAAAACCCTTTTCAACCTGTTTCTTTTTAATAACAACACCAGAAACAACACCACCGACAGTTCCTAATACTACACCCGCACTGATATCAGATGCAAGACGTACTGTATTGAATTTACCATCAGCTGTTTTTAAACCACTTTTGCTGCTATCTGTTGCTGCAAAGAATTCGCTCAGTTTTGTTTTAGCATTATTCAATTCAATATTGTTTGTAATTACCATATATATATTATTATATAAAGAAGCACCAGCATTGCTTTGTGCACAAACTCTATCCGCCAAAATCTTTGCCTGTTCAGCATCGTGTTGAAAACGTTCTTCAAAAGAAGGACAGTTTTCTGTTCCTAATTCGGCTTTTGAGAAAGTTGCAGTATGAGAATCGTTATGAACAGAACCGTCAGCACATTTAATTATTGCTTCAAAAGTATATGTACAATCTCCATCTGGTGTTTCATTTACAACAGGTTCTTCATGCACAGGGCCGTCATCGCTCTGGTCATTACCGCCTTTGGCTACGCAATGACAATCCCAATATGCTTTTCCACCAAGGCCATTTGGATTATCCATATAATTTGGCACACATTCTTCATTTGCAGAACAACCGCAACCCCGTTTACAACGCGCAATTACATCTGATTCTTTATGACAGACACCCATTGAATGAGGAGTTGTTCCACTTAACCACAATAAATAATTATTATCACACACCTGGGCAGCACATGTTAATTCAGGCGCATCAGTGGTTTTGCGTCTTGCTTGTACACATTTTAAATTATTTGAATGCGAACCATTATATTGACACGCATCACCGGCTTTTTTCCCGTCACATTTTCCCACCAACGAACAATCACGCGGAACTATCAGACATGCGCCGTCATGACAATATTTCACATCACAATCAGTATCTCTATCCGTTGTTTGTCTTTTCTTGCAAACACCAACATATGCAGTATGTTTGCCAGAATCTTTAACGGATTTCAGATATCCTAAACTGGAATGTCCAGGAAGATTTTTTACAGATTCATTACATTCAGGTAAATCATTTTCTGTCTTTGAATACCACTCAGGATCCGTTATCCCATGTTTACACTGATAAAAAGCAGGCCCTGTTCCTCTACCTAACGCTTTACCATTTCCGTTTCCTTGATAGTGTTCTGCTTTTGAATCTTTCATCATAACAAAGATATTATCCGGACACCCTTTGTCAGCATCTATACATTGTAATGCATCGGTTTTTCTAAGATCAGAATACCAGAGTTCTTGATCACGAGGGGTATCATTAGGACTTGCAAAAAACTCACAAGAACCTGTTTTAGCTGCTGCTGCACCTGCAAAATTTACCCATCCCAAACACATCAACAATGAACAAATGGCGATTTTTTTCATATTCTCTTCCTTTCGTTTAATTTATTTCTGTATTTATTTTATCATAAAACGAACCCTATTAAAAGTGTTTTTATTAAAAATATTTATGTAAACTTTGCCCATTTTTTGACAACCAGCGTTTTGCGCGTTCAACACCAAAACCATACAATGATGATACATTTGCCCAAAATTGTGGTGAATGATCCATATATTTACGATGTGATAATTCATGCATCACGACATAACGCATAACTTCATATGGTGCAAATGCCAGACGCCATGAAAAAGATATATTTCCAGTTGTTGAACACGACCCCCAACGCGATGACGTATCGCGCAAAGTTATATTTTTAGGCCAATATTCACGTGGTGTGTTTTTTATTATTCGTTTTATTTCGTTTAACAATTCACTTTTGATACAATCACGGACGCGACGTTCAAACATATCCACCCCACCCCCAATACATAATGTTGTTTTATCGCTGTCCAGATATTTATTGGAACGCAGTGTTTCATCGTGGACGATTTTTACATTTCGACCCAAAATCTCTATTGTTATTCCAGGAACTATTTTTTCCTTTTGTGGTGCAGAATCAAAAATATGTTCAATCCATTTGCGTTTTGATTCTATTACATTTACAACAAATTTAACGGAAGTTGTCCATGGTTTTGAGATATGTATTTCGCGTTTTGGTGATGTTTTTGGACGCAACGTCACATTACGCGCGCCACGTCTGTTTTCTATTATAACAGGTATATTTTCCCCATTTGATAAAACAAAGATATTTGTATCAGTCATTTATTGAATATATTTTTTTATTTCACGAATAATCTTATCGGCATTAAAACCATATTCTTTATAAATACCGTCCCCATTGCCAGATGCACCAAATTTATCGATTCCAATTACCGCATCAGCAATTTCGAACCATGGCCCCGGTGCAGCCGCTTCAATAACTATTACACAACCGCGTAATATTTTGTTTTTATACGCTCTGTCTTGTTCACGGAACGTTTCAAAATTTAACATAGATACAACCTGGACATTTTTAAAATTATCTGCAATTTCAACCGCTAATGGTATTTCAGAACCAGTTGCAATAATTGTTGTTTTTGCATGACCAGATTTTGCAGGACGAATTATATATCCACCACGCGACATTTCCGAATCAGATGGGCTTTCAATTTGCTTGAATTTTTGACGTGATAAAACAAGCGCAGACGGATGTTCAATATCACCAATCATTGTTCGCCAAGCGTATGCAATTTCTGCCATATTACATGGGCGATAAACACGCAACCCGGGAATTAAACGCAATGACGGTAATTGTTCAATTGGTTGATGCGTTGGGCCATCTTCGCCCAATGCAATACTGTCATGCGAAAATACATATATAACCGGCAATTTAGACATTGCAGCAATTCGAATCGATGGACGCATATAATCACTGAATACTAAAAACGTAGAACCTGCAACACGCAAACCATCTGCAGCCATTCCATTCATAATCGCAGCCATACCGTGTTCACACACACCATAATTTACATAATTACCATTAAAATTATTCGGCGTTATATCTTTTGATTTTGTTGTTTTAACACGTGTATTATCTGCTAAATCTGCTGACCCGGTAATTAAATCAACACCCGATTTAATCAGCAAATCAAGATATATTCCGGACAATTCACGTGTGGAAATGCGTTCCGGTATTTTTGGAGTTTTTATGCGCGGCAATGCAGAAATTGCTTTTATCTTCTGTGCGTTTGGTCGCTTTGCAACCACTCCCCATAATTTTAATCCAGCACCGTCTGCGTATTTAGAAATTAAATCCAATATTTCTGTATCATTTAATGCAAAACCATGGGCCGCGCTTTTATTTGCCAATGACGAATCGCGTCCCAAAATATTTTTACATTGTATGAATACAGGTTGACTTGATTTTTCAGCGCGTTCCAATGCATGTTCAATTGAATTTATATCGTTTCCACGCACAGACATTACATTAAAACCCATTGCACGCATGCGCGCCGTCACATTGACATCTGTTTGCGCAGTACCATCTATTGATAATTTATTATCATCCCATAAAACTATCAAATTATTTAAATTATAACGGCCTGCAAATGAAAGTGTTTCGAAAGACACACCTTCCATTAAATCACCATCAGAAACCAAACAATATGTGCGTGCCCGAATACCACGAATTTTTTGCGACAATGCAAAACCAACCGCATTGCCAATGCCCTGGCCCAGCGGACCAGTTGTAGCATCAACACCATCCATACCGTATTCCGGGTGACCCGGTAATCCGCCAAACTTTCGAAAAGTATTTAATTCACCAATTTTATATCCAGATAATTTTAACACCGAATACAACAATGCCGAACCATGTCCAGCAGATAAAACGAACCTGTCAATGCCACAGCGTAAATGATTTGCAAAAACACAGGTCATTATTTCTGCCGCATCCAGCACAATTCCAATATGTCCACTGTGTGCGGAAAGTATTGCGCCCAAAGCATTACTTTTGGCGATATTTGACATTTGTTGTAATTGTTTGGCATTAAACTTCATTTTATGATATTATATCACAAAAAGGATGATAAATAAAATGTTAAAAATATGGACAGATGGCAGTTGTTTGGGAAATCCTGGTCCTGGCGGATGGGGATTTATTGCTACCGATGGAAAAAATATTGCAGAAAGATGCGGTGGTGAAAAAAACACAACTAATAATCAAATGGAATTAACCGCTGTTATTCGCGCATTAACAGCAGCAAAGAAACATGACGAAATTGAAATACATACCGACAGTCAATATGTAAAAAATGGTATGGAATCATGGATTGCAAACTGGAAAAAACGCGGTTGGAAAACAGCAGACAAAAAACCAGTAAAAAATGTTGAATTATGGAAACAACTGGATGAATTGGCTTCAAATAAAAAACTTCACTGGGTTTGGGTCAAAGGACATGCCGGCGAAGAATTCAACGAACGCGTTGATGATTTGGCACGAACGGCCGCAGAAAGTTATAAATAAAAAAACGCCCATTTGGGCGTTTTTTTATTTTGTATGCTGAATTATTTTTGCATTTTGAGTGGTCTGTAATTTTAATCGCTCTTGTTTTGCTTTTTCCTTTAAATATTTTGTATAAACCTGTCTTGATTGAATATTTAATAAATTACAAATATAATCAGCATGTTCTTTGGTTAATGGCGAATAAATAACTTCGTCTTCGGAAGACACATAGGAATAGCCATTCAACTGTTGGTTTGTTGCAATCTTGTGATTATATGTGAAAAATATAGTTCCACCATTAACGCCACTGTCGTGGACCTGAGTTATTACACGCGGAACCGGACGATATGTGACGTATGGTTTTTTCTGTGTCGGGGCAATCTTTTCAATCACATAGCATACAAGCCCTGGCATCATTTTGGTTGTATCCACAAAAACACTTAATTCTGTGACATTATCGTTTAAATCTTCCGTCACTTTGCGAACATTTTTCAGAGATTTCAATACATCTACTTCGTGTTCATCTTCGGAAGGAATTAATGATGTATCGATGGCTTCAAAAGTATAATTTTGTTCCTTTAAATATTGAGTGAATTCTGCCTGAAACTTTTCAATATCAAAGTTTGGATCGTCTGCCTTGTAACCTTTGATTTTAATAAAATTATTTACTTCCATTTCTACAGTGGCCTGGTCCAATATTTTCTTAGGAGCAGCAGGTTCTGCATCAGAATATTTAAACAAATGTTTCAATGCAATTAAAACATCTTTCCATCTTGATTTTAAATCTTTTGTTTCAGGCATATCTTCTGTCCTTATAGTTTATGCCTCTCTCCCATAGTTCCTAAGTATATTATCCTTTGAATCCAGTTGCAACAATAAACATTTCAACACTGTCTTTGCGTGAAGACGGCGGTTTAATGTAATGAACATCTGTAAAATGTTCTTTGATTTGTTTAACCAAATCATTAGTTGTGCCACCGGTAAAAGATTTTGCAATAAATACTCCACCGTTTTTTAACGCCCGCAAAGCAAAATCCAGCGCATATTCCAACAAAACCATTTGACGCAAATGGTCTGTCTTTTTATGGCCAACGGTATTTGGCGCCATATCAGACATTACAACATCTGCGGTTCCACGTCCCATTTCATCGTGTGGTAAATTCAGTTTTTCTTCCAACCAAGTTAACGCTTCATCGGATGTAAAATCACCCTGGTATGTTTCAACACCGTTTATAGGTTTTATTTCCAACAAATCCATCGCAAATATTTTAGATTTTGGAAATTCGCGTGCAACATATTGAGACCAAGAACCAGGTGCAGCACCCAAATCAACAACAACCTGACCGTTTTTAAAGAAATGATATTTTTCATTCATTTCTATAATTTTATATGCGGCACGTGCACGGTATCCATCTTTGTGCGCCCGTTCTACATATGGGTCATGTGCCTGACGTTGAAGCCATGCGACCGAAGATTTATGTTGTGCAATTTTTTTATTTAATATTTTCATCTGCCTTTTCTGCCAGTGATTTCAAATATCTTTTTGTTTCTGTTAGTACTTATAAACATACCAATTTGTGGTGGGCGATTAAAAAACCTGTCTGGGCAATTTATAAGACACCATCCCTGTTTGGTCTTTACGGAATACACATTGTATATATATCTTTGTAAAGACCGATATGGATAAACATCTGTAGTAATGGTCTTTATCCCGTCTTTGGTTTCACGTTTTACGTCTATTATACGTCTTTTATATTTATTCATTTGTTATTTTGCACCTGGTTTTGCGCCTGGTTTTGTTCCTGGGAATCCACCTTGTTGTTGCATGCGTTGCATAACTGCTTCCATTCCACCCATACGTTGAATCATAGCCATTTGTTGTTTCATTTTTAGATATTGTTTGATGATATGTTCAACTTCACGAACTGTGCAACCTGCTGTTTCTGCAATACGTGCCTTGGCATTTGCGAAAACTCTTTCTGGGTCTGCACGTTCTTCTGCTGTCATGGCTTCCAATATTTTAATTTGTGCATCAACGCTGCCGTCTTTGATTTTTTCTTTCATTGCAGCAACAGCACCCGACATCCCCGGAACCATTTTAAGCAGACCACTGAAATTGCTCATTTTCTTTATTTGTTTTAATTGGGCCAACATATCGTTCATATCAAATTGCCCAGACATCATACGTTCTGCGGTTTCTTTCATACCAGATGGCATTTTTGTCGCTTCTTTTTCTAAATCAATGTTTTCTGTTGCTGTTTCTTCTGCTTTTTTCTTTTTTCCAAATCCGAACATTGTCGTCTCCTTGTGTTTTATTAGTTTAATTTTAATGTTATTTGCTTTTTTTGGGTTTGTCCAGGTACTTTTTAAGATATTTCCCAGTCAAAGATTCTTCATTTTTTACAATGTCTTCCGGTGTTCCTGTTGCAACCACACGACCACCACCTGCACCACCATTTGGCCCCAAATCTATAATCCAATCTGCTGTTTTTATAACTTCCAAATTATGTTCAATAACAATAACTGTATTGCCCTGGTCTACAAATTCATGCAATACATTTAATAAAGATTTTATATCTTCAAAATGAAGTCCTGTTGTTGGTTCGTCCAAAATATATATTGTTTGACCAGTACTGCGCGCTGCCAATTCTTTAGATAATTTTATACGTTGCGCTTCACCACCCGATAAATCAAGTGAACTTTGTCCTAATTTGATATAGTCCAAACCTACACGCTTTAACAATTCCAATTTACGTGCAATTTGTGGAACATTTATGAAAAATCTGTATGCTTCTTCGACCGTCATGTTCAACACATCGGCGATAGATTTGCCTTTGTATTTAACAGCCAAAGTTTCGTCATTATATCTTTGTCCGTGGCATTTATCGCATTCAACATAAATATCTGCCAAGAAATTCATTTCTATTTTTATTTGTCCATCACCCTGGCACGCTTCACAGCGTCCACCTTTGACATTAAATGAAAAACGTCCTGCATCATATCCACGTGTTTTTGATTCCGGTAAATTTGCGTAGAAATCACGAATATTATTAAATACTCCCACATAGGTTGCCGGATTACTGCGTGGGCTACGTCCAATTGGAGATTGGTCTATATCGACAACTTTATCTACATTTTCCATACCACGAATTATATCATGGGCGCCCGTTTCCATTTTTGAATTGTACAATGCACGCATAATTGCCGGATACAAAGTATTTAATAACAACGTTGATTTTCCAGACCCTGAGACACCTGTTAAAGCAATAAATTTACCCAACGGAAAATCTACATTTATGTTTTTAAGATTATTTTCACGCGCACCTTCGACACGAATAAATTTGCCATTACCACTGCGACGTTTTTTCGGCACATCTATTTTGCGTTTTCCAGACAAATATTCACCTGTTAAAGAATCAGGATTTTTTATAACTTCATTTGGGGTTCCCTGGGCAATAACTTTTCCGCCGTTTATACCAGCCCCACGACCAATATCAACCAAATAATCGGCAGCACGCATCATATCTTCATCATGTTCAACAACAATGACTGTATTATCTTTATCGCGCAACATTTTCAAAGTATCTATTAATTTATCATTATCACTTTGGTGCAAGCCAATAGATGGTTCATCCAATACATACAAGACCCCTGACAAACCACTGCCTATTTGTGATGCTAATCTTATACGTTGTGCTTCGCCACCTGATAACGTTCCTGCCATGCGCGACATTGTTAAATAGCCAAGTCCCACATTTTGTAAGAAATACAAACGCGATGTTATTTCGCGTAAAACCATAGACGCAATTTCGTTTTCTTTTTTTGTTAAATGTTTTGGCAATTCCTGAAACCAGCGCAAAGAATCATCGACCGACATTTCGCAAACGTCCATAATATCACAATTATTTATTTTGATACATAATGCCTGGATATTTAATCTTTTCCCGTGACAGACCGGACATGGTTTTTCAGATTGATATTTTGATAATTCTGTTCTGGTTGCTTCGGAATCCGATTCGCGCAATCTGCGTTCAAGATTTGGGATTACGCCTTCATACGGTTTTTCGTAAACATAACCATTCCAATTTATTTTTATTGGTTCATCGCCTGTTCCATATAAAATTATTTCTTTATCTTTTTCAGATAGTGTATGCCATGGCTTTGAAAGTGGTATTTTATATTTTTTATGCAAAGCATCCAAAACATTTTCATATTGGCTTAACATGCCACCACGCGACCATGGTGCGATTGCACCACCCAATATAGATTTTGTTGGATCAGGCACCACCAAATCTGGAGATATATTTAATTGAACACCCAAACCGTCACAGGCACTGCACGCACCAACAGGGGCATTAAAAGAAAATAATCTTGGTTCTATCTTTGGAACAGTAAAGCCAGACACAGGGCATGCATATTCTTGTGAATACAACGAATCTTCATTGGTATCAAGACGACGGAC
>OMQP01000022.1:0-7037 GCA_900313285.1 uncultured Pseudomonadota bacterium | reverse complement strand
AAATCTTCGTTTGGCATTGCAACACGGTCTATGATAACCATGATATTGTGTTTTTTGTTTTTATCCAATGGTGGCACAGAAGCCAAATCATATAAAGTTCCGTCTACTATAGCACGCTGATAACCCTGCTTTATCAAAAAAGCGATTTCTTTTTTATATTCACCTTTGCGATCACGAACCATTGGTGCCATTATGAAAAATTTCACGCCATGCGGAATTTTTAATGTCCATTCAACCATTTCAGCAATAGATTGTGATTTAATAGGCAAACCAGTTACTGGTGAATATGGAATACCAATACGCGCCCATAAAAGACGTAAATAATCATATATTTCAGTTACTGTTCCAACAGTTGAACGTGGATTTTTAGACGTTGTTTTTTGTTCAATGGAAATTGCAGGTGACAAACCTTCAATTAAATCAACATCTGGTTTTTTTTGCATATCTAAAAATTGACGCGCATACGAAGACAAAGATTCAACATATCTGCGTTGACCTTCGGCATAAATTGTATTAAAGGCCAACGATGATTTACCAGAACCAGATACGCCAGTTAATACCACCAATTTGTTTTTTGGCAGATCTAAATCTATGTTTTTAAGATTGTTTTCGCGTGCACCGCGAATTTTTATAGTTCCAGTCATAGTGAATATATAGTACAGCCGAACAAGAAATCAATGTTTTACAAAAAACAAAATTATTCTGCAAAACCAACCGCTTTCAAAGCATCTGGTGCCATTGAAATGCCAGATTTTTTTGTATTAGCAGGTCCCAGTTTTTTTACCAACTGGCCATCAACCCATACATCTATTGCGCCGACATTACCAAATGTTGCTTTGAATTTGTCGCCCAACGGCATGTAATATACATCGCCAGGTATTAAAACACGTGAAAATACACTACTTCCGCGAGCATCTTCAATTTTCACCCAAGATTCTTTTTCTGCTTGTAACACAACTCTTGATTCTTTACGATTTTTTGCTTCAAATTTCTCACGAACAGGGTATCTGAAATCAGGTTCTTTAACAACTGTCGCCGCAACAACTGTTGTTTCGGTGTTCGCTGCAACATCTTGAACTTCTGGTTTTGATCCACCAGCCAACAGAGCAATCAAAACGATTAAAACAACTAATACACCAGCCCCGGAAGCAAACCAAAGCCAATGTTTTTTGACATAATCTAATGATATTTTGTAGTATTTTAATAACAAAGCTTTATCAATTTTGATTGATTGTTTTGGTTCACAAATTTTTTCTTCTTCTTTTTCTTCTTCGGAAATTAAGCCCAATTCGCGTTTTAATTTAGCAATAACTTCATCGGGATCTAAACCCAATTCAACAGCATAACTGCGTGCAAAACCCAGTATATAGACGTCTTCTGGAATAAAACGATAATTACCCTCTTCCAATGCCATCAAAAAATCTTCGCGAATACAAAGCAATTTAGCAATTGTGGCTATTTCACGCTTTCTGCGACCAGTTGTTCGTGCATTATGCAACATTTCACCAGCTGTCATTTCAATCATTGGTTCTTGTTTTTCTTCGTTCATGATAAAATCCTTTGCTTGCACTATGTTATGATAGAAATATCCATATGTCAATCTATCGACCAAAATTCTTTTATTGTTTTCTGTAATTCTTTTTCATCTGTTATTTGATTCACTTTTATACGAAATTGCGTAGAATTTGGCATACCTGACGAATACCATGCCGCATGTTTACGAAACATAGGTATTGCAGATTTTGCACCGTAATATTCAATCATTAAATTCAAATGTTTTAAAACAATATTCCCAATATTTTTAGGCTCATCGCAACTACCACAAACGCAACCAAAAATCCATGGTTTTCCAAGCATTGCGCGCCCTAACATCGCACCATCATACCCTAAATTTTGGACTCTGTTTATATCACTAATTGTTTTTATATCACCATTCGCAATAATTGGTATCGGTAAATTCGGTTTAACCGGTAATACAGAATCTCCAGAATATCCCTGGGCGCGTGTTCGACCATGTACACAGGCAAAGGCAGCCCCAGAAAGCGCGGCAACACGTACCAGCTCTTGCCAATCTTTATGAGAATCATCCCAACCAAGACGTGTTTTTATTGACACTGGTATTTTAACAGCATGCACAACACTTTCAATGATGCGCCCAGCTAATTCATGATCACGCATTAAATATGCGCCCGCCCCTGCGCGTGTAGCAACTTTTGGTACCGGACATCCCATATTTATATCTATCCATTTTGCACCAGCGTCCTGTAAAATTTTTGCAGCTTCACCCATTAAATATGGATCCGCGCCAAATATTTGTGCGCCTATATTACCTTCGTCTGTATAATCATCAAAGTTACGAATACAATTCTTATGCCCATCAACCAAAGAATGACAAGATATCATTTCTGTAACCATTGAAACATCTGGTGCAAATTCGCGTATAAGCTTGCGCATGGGTTTATCTGTAATCCCTGCAAGTGGTGCTGAAAAAATTTGATTATTATTCTTAAACATTTGTGATATAATAAACGACATGAAAGAAAAAATCAAAAATTTCTTTGAATTTCTAAAAAGCGCTTGGGTTGCAGGCCCCCGCGGAAAATTTGGCATTATTTTAATGCTGTTATCATTGTTTTTGTTTGTTCGTTTATTTTGTGGAACCCAGAATGTACAAAGTTTTATTGTTAATGCATGGCATCTAAAACACGAACGAACAGAATTAGTTATTGCACAAAAACAGTTACAAAAGATGCAACATCATATTTATCTGTTGACTCATCCTAACTCTTCTTCTGATTATATTGAAGAATTGGGATTGCAGAATTTAAATCTGGGAAATCCCGAATTCAAAGAATTAAAATTTTAATTCAGATAGATTATCATCCCATTAAGATAAAAAGCGAACATCAGCCATATTATATACGGTATCGTTAACCAGAATGCTGCTTTACTTATTCTGAAGAAAGAACGCGCCATAAATATTGACGTTACTATCATCGCGGTCAATATTATCAGTGCTGTTTCTGGGGCATGTATACCAAAAAACACGAAAGACCAGGCGGCATTAAAAACCATATTTAACACAAATAAAGCATATGAACTGGTTTTATTATACCTGTTGTTTATATTATTTTTCTGCATAATAAAAAACAATGCTAACCCAAGCAGAAAATAAAGTATTGTCCAAACTGCACTGAACACCCAACCAGCTGGCGTCAACACTGAATTATTTAATGTATTATACCAAAGATTTCCACCTGTATCTATTGGGGTCACGATGACACCTATAATTCCTGGCAAAAAAGATAAAAACATAGCAAAAATAAATTTTAAAAATGTCATTATAAAACTCCTTTGTATTTAAACAAAATTATAGCACCTCAGAAAACACAAACATATTGGAAAGAATTCTTAGGAAAAACAGAAAAAATATGATATAATATCCTGGTTGAAAGAATCGTGGCATGCGGTTATTTCACACTTGTCTAAAAAAACCGTCACTGGACGGTTTTTTTGTTTTTAATGTTTAATTCCGTACTTTCCGCGGTTTACTGGACGATAAGAAAGAGCTTCTGCCAAATCAGACATGATAATATTTTCATCACCACGCAAATCAGCAATCGTACGCGCAATACGTTTTATACGATTATATCCACGCGCAGACATTCCCATCTTTTCTGCAGCAGAATTTAAAAATGTCGTTAATTCATCATTCAAAACAACATATTTGTCCATATCTGCGCCATCCAATAACGCATTAACATAACCCTGACGTGAAATTTGTCTTTTGCGCGCAGCAACCACACGTTCACGGATTTGTGCGCTGGATTCACAGTGGACATTTTCATTCGTTTTCATTTCCCATGGATTAACAGCGTCAACATCAACATGTAAATCGATTCGATCTAATAAAGGTCCCGATATTTTGTTTTGATACGCTTCTGCACAACGAGGTGCCCGAGAACAAGATAATGCAGCATTACCAAGATGTCCGCATGGACACGGATTCATTGCCGCGATCAACTGAAAGTGCGCAGGATATGTAGAATTACGTTTTGCACGTGATATAACTATTTTTCCTGATTCCATCGGTTGACGCAATATTTCCAATGTTGCACGATTAAATTCCGGTAATTCATCTAAAAACAAAACACCATTATGAGCCAAAGATATTTCACCTGGTTTTGCATCACTGCCCCCGCCTGCCAATGCTACAGGGCTTGCAGTGTGATGAACTGAACGAAAAGGCCGATTAGATATCAACGACTGATTATCCAACTTGCCCGCAATCGAATAAATTATAGATGTCTCTAAGATTTCATTTGGTGTCATTTCTGGCATAATCGTTGGTAAACGCGAAGCCAACATTGTTTTTCCAGATCCCGGCGGTCCTACCATCAACATTGCATGTCCACCAGCAGCAGCTATTTCCAACGCACGCTTGGCAGATTCTTGACCATGAACTTCTGATAAATCACCAACTTTGTCATTTATATTTGTCGGTTGAATCATTTGTGGTAATGGTAAAATTTGTGTTCCACGAAAATGATTTATTAAATCAAGAACGTGATTTGGTGCCAATATATTTGTATGCCCTGCCCAGCGTGCTTCACCGCCCTGAGATGCAGGACAAATGATTCCAAAACCATTATTATTTGCCCAAACACTGGCTGGTAAAACACCGTTTGTTCTTACAATAACACCATCCAAACCAATTTCACCAATGATTACATATTTTGTAATTTCGTTTTCAGGCAATACACCCATTGCGCACAATATTCCACATAAAATCGGCAAATCAAAATGTGATCCCGTTTTTTCAATATCTGCTGGCGATAAATTCACAGTTAATTTTTTTGCAGGCAAAGAAAGATTCAACGCAGCCAACGCATTACGAATTCTTTCTGCAGATTCTTTAACCGCACGATCGGCTAAACCAATAATATTAAATTCAGGTTTTGCGAAACCTGCTGACAACTGAATTTGGACATCTATTTTTGTGATATCCATTCCATTAAAAATAATTGAGTTTAAATTTATCATAATGACATATTAAAACTTGCTAAAGAGCTTTTCAAGGTATAAAATATACCTCAATTATAAAAGGATTGTTTATGCCAGTAAAAAATCATAATGTTGCGCGCGAATGGTTTAATACCATATTTTACGGTGGTTTAATAGCCATTATTTTCCGCAGTTTATTACTTGAACCTTTTAATATTCCGTCTGGATCTATGATACCGTCTCTGCACGTTGGGGACCACATTTTCGTTCAAAAATGGGTATACGGATATTCACGTTTTTCCTTTCCATTTGGTTCCTGGAATTTATGGGACGGAAGATTTTTCGCAAAGCACGAACCAAAAATTGGTGATATCATTGTTTTCCGTAAACCTGGCGGAAACGTTGAATATGTAAAAAGGTTAATTGGAACACCTGGTGATACAATCCAAATGAAAAGTGGCCGTTTATATATAAATGGCAAAATGGTTGAACGCAAGAATGAACGCCCTTATATTGTTGCAAATTTACCAAGATCTATGCGCAGTGTTGGCTATTACAAAGACAATATATCCATCAAAGGAAATAAAATTTGGATAGACAATCAACCTGCGCCGTTCAATTACACAATTGAATATAAATCTGACAGAATTTGCAGAATGTCGCCTTATGAATGCGGTGTGTTCAATGCAACCGAATATACAGAAGTTTTACCAAATGGTGTCGAACACAGTATTATAGAAATGGGCGATAATGCGCCATTGGACAACACACAAATATTTACGGTTCCTGAAAACCATTTGTTCTTTATGGGGGATAATCGCGACAACAGTGCAGACAGCAGAACAAGTGCTGTATCATACGTAAATCGTGATAATGTTTTGGGAAATGTTTGGTTTATTTGGTATTCGCATAATTATTATTCTTCTATGTTGGCGATTTGGAATTGGGGAAACAAAATGCGCTGGGATAGATTTGGCATGGGAAAGAAACAATAATGAAAATAAATTATGATTTTAAAAATCCTGAATTGTTACGATTGGCGCTGGTTCAAAGTGGCATAGATGCAAAACATAATAACGAACGCCTGGAATTTATTGGTGATCGTGTTTTGGGGTTGTCGGTTGCAGCATTATTATACGAAATGTATCCAAACGAAGCCGAAGGCAGTCTGGCGCGCCGTCATGCTTTTTTAGTATCAACCGAAACATTGGCAAATGTTGCCAAGAAAATAGAAATTGAAAAAGAATTGCATCATGGTCATATGACTGGTGGCAAAATCGATCATATATTAGCTAATGCAATGGAAGCTGTCTTGGGTGCAATTTTTCTGGATTCTGGATTTGAAGATGCACGTAAAATTATCATAGAATTATGGCACGATATGGCTGCTGCAGATATAACTGCACCAAAAGATGCAAAAACAGCATTACAAGAATTAGTCCAAAAAAACGGTAATGGTGATTTACCAGTATATGAATACAGCGAACCGGTTGGCGCATCACATAATCCTGAATTTACAGTGACCGTAAAGGCGCTGGGAAAATCGGCCGTTGGTGTTGGTTCATCGAAAAAACTGGCCAGTTTGGACGCGGCAGAAAAATTATTGAAAATTCTTGCAATTTAGTTTAATGATTACTACAATCGCAACATAACAAAAATTAAGGAAAAAAATATGTTCTCTATTCTTCTTGTATTACTGATAATTGTCGCAGTTTTAATGACAGGTTTGATTTTATTACAAAAATCCGAAGGTTCTGGGATGTCTGGATCCGCAGCAGCATCTATGTTTGGTGGTGTTTTGACTGGATCGGCTGCTGGAAACTTTTTAACAAAAGCAACTGCTATTTTGGCAACGATATTCTTTATTTTATGTGCCCTGCTTTCATTAGTTGTGGCAAAAACAGATATCAGTGGCACACATCAATCGGGATTGCGTAATGAATTAACAACAACACAACCAGACGTGGCACAACCGATTGAATCAACACCAATTGACACAGCCACCGAACCTGTAAAAACAAAATAAAAAAAGA
>OMQP01000001.1 GCA_900313285.1 uncultured Pseudomonadota bacterium | reverse complement strand
TTCATTCATAATAAAAAGATTGTAGAACAAATCTACAATCTTCTTAAAGAAAAAAATTCATAATTTAATTTATTCTTCGATCCAGATATAAACATAATCCGATGGCAAAGTCGCAGAATGAACAGGTCTTGAACCAACTTTGATTGCGTCGATTCTTGGATCATCTACGTTTTTAACCGCTTCTTTGAATTCATTATTATTATAAACTTCGGTTTTATTATAATAGTTATTTTCTATTCTTTGTGTGACTTCATCAGTAATAGCATTTATATCCACATCAGCAGGAACAACAACAGTAGTATCTTTGCTTGGTGCAGCAACACTGTTATAAGAATGTGCAGGTGTAATTATTGGGAAACGTGAATTTGACCCTGTAATAGCCCCAACATTTCCACCAGATGTTTTTGGTGCAGCACGCAAAACCCCAACACGTGCAGATGTTGTTGCTGTATTACCACTTTTTGTTGGTGTAATTTTCTGAACCGATGCTGCATTTGTCGTATTATTACCCAACATACGAACAGATGGTGCTGCGACAGCAATCATCGGAAAAATAAACAATGCAAATATTAAAAACTTTTTCATCCATTTCCCCTATTGTGCAAATTCTTCTATTAATGGTTTATATATTTCTTCGTAATTTTCAATTGCAGTACCAGCATTATGCGCATCTCTAACAACCCTTAAATAACCGATAATTTCGGCAGCTTTTTGGTTATCAGCGACCTTTTTGCTGTTCTGCAAAGCCAATATCTGTGATCTGTATAATTGTGCACCTTCTAATTCTTTTTGACCTTTCCATCCGTCTATGGCGTAATTACCAATCAGTTCCATTGCACCGACACCAAGTCCTGCGCCACCAACAGTACTTGCAACGATACCGCCAATACGGGCACCCTTGCGTGCGTCCAATATACGTTTTTCCATTTCTTGTGCGTCTGCCCATGAACCACATTCAATTGCTTCACCCCACATGAAATATTTTGGTTCAATGTCGGAAACTTTCACCCTGGATTCATCATCAGATGACAATTCAACCTTTACAAAACATACATTTTTTTCAGGGTTTTCTATATCTTCAACCATATTTGCATAATTAGATGTATCACTGTCACGGGATGCCCAAACAAAAGTATTACCAATACCAATATTGTTATTGATACATGCATTACGTTCTTCTTCGCGCATATCTTTTTCTTCAACAACGACTTCTGGTTCTGCCACAGTTGTTGGTTTCCCGGCATTTAATTGATTGATAGATGCCGTATAACGTGGCGCCGCCATAATCATTTTTCCAGACATCGCAGGACGTGCATTACTTGCAGCATTGGCATCAAAAACCAGGGTTGTTAAAACCAATAATGATACAAAATACTTCATTTGAATATCCTCTCTTTATGCCATGTATTATACCACAAAATGCCATTAAAAACAAATATTATTATAATGAAAATTATTTTTTCCATTTCCATTCTACTTTTGATTCTTTGCCAGAAATCAAACGTAAAACATTTTCACGATGGCGCCATAAACAAAGTAATGCAATCGCCAGGAACCCGAAACCAATACCAAAACTTATCACAAAACCCAAAATTGGCATTATACAAAACGCGACAACAGCCCCAGCAGACGAATATCCCGTTCCCAACGCAACAATTAACCATTCAATTCCACATATTATAAATAATAATGGGTTAATTGCTAATAACACTCCGAACAAACAGGATATACCTTTGCCCCCCTTCCAATTCAGCCAAATTGGGAAACAATGCCCAACAATAGCGACAAAACCGCACCACACAGCCAATATTTCACCACCAACATATCGACCAATTAATACAGCAATAATGGCCTTTAACATATCCAATATCCAAACCAGTCCTGCCATACGCAATCCCCCAACGCGCATAACATTTGTTGCACCAATATTTCCAGAACCGACTTTGCGGATATCACCTTTGTTAAATAACTTTGTAATGATTAAACCAAATGGTATTGAACCAAAAAAATAAGCCAATATTAAAGAAATTAAATAAGACATGTCATTTTCCCCTTGATTTTGCGTTTGTTTTCTATAAAATAACAGAAAACCATATAAAATAAAAGGAAAATAAAGTGGCAAATCATAAATCATGTAAGAAAAGAATTCTGGTTACAGAAAAAAAGAATACAATAAACACTGCACGTCGCAGTGCTGTAAAAACAGAAACCAAGAAAGCATTGAAAGCGATTGAATCTGGTGATAAAGCCGCTGCAGTTGCAGCAGTACGCAGTGCTGAAAGCAAAATTATGAAAGCAGCGGGCAAAACAATGCCAAAGAAAACTGCATCACGCAAAGTTGCACGTTTGGCAAAAAAAGTTGCTAAAATTGCTTAAATAAAAATTCTTAAAAAACAACCGCCCGTTTGGGCGGTTGTTTTTTGTGTATTCGTTTTTATTAAGAAATGATTAAAAATTATTAAACAAACTTGTTTTGTAAGCGACCTTCGTAGCATGATCCCCTTTTGCATAATTAGCACAATACCAAGCACAGTTCCAACAATCTTTTTCTGCATAAATCCATTTTGAAGATATAATCATACACGTTTCACCAATGATATCATTTTCTTTTAAAGTAAAACTTGTTGGTTTACACCAGCAATAATCACCTTTGTCAGCAGATACATTATCTACAACTTGATTATAGGTATTGGAAGGCGTACTACTACATATACTGATACCCTTTACCACACCACCATCAAAATTTGTTGCCCATTGGCCTTTTTCTGTTAAACCAAAGACATCCGCTTTAGCAGTTCTGTCATTCATAGGATCTGTTTCTATAAACCCCCTTCCTGAACCATATACACTTGTAGACGCTGCTCCTACGGTTGCAGCAAAATCTTTTAAACTGCATTGTCGTACAGTTCTAACCTGCCAACCACGGAATGTATATCCCGTTTTTTCTGGGTTCGTTGATGGTAATATTATTTGTCCATCATATGTACATGTATTTGATGATAATTTTGTATCACCATTATACCAATCTATTGTTAATGTGTTTGCAGTCCAATCTGCTTCCAAATTTGCAGGACCAGTTGCTGTACCCAATGTTGATTCGACACAATCGTTTGTTGGACTTGGTTCTATATGATTATTTGAATCTTTTGCGTATGTGGGGTTGAATCTTTTGCGTATGTGGGGGTTATTATCGCGATTGCGATTATGGATAATATTATTTTACAAAGACACCCGTGTGTGTGTGTGTGTGTGTGTGTGTGTAGATTTCTGCGGCTTTCATGACTTTATTCCCCTTTTCTTTTGTTCTATTATATCACAAATGGGGGTGGTAAAAAAAGTAAAAAACATCCGCAAGAAATGCGGATGTTTTTATCTTATTATATATATACTAATTTAATGGTGCACCCCAATGTTGTTGGATACTGCGTTCGGCATCCATTGGACTGACCAAAACCTGAGGTGTTAAGATAACAACCAACACTTCACGGGTTGCAGCAGTATCACGTGATCCAGACAACGCCATGAAATCAGCATCCCCAATACCATATCTTGTGTCGTTGTTGCTCTGTTTTTCAAATCCGGAAACAACCAACATTTGACCAGATTCCATGATAACTTCCTGCATAAAGGAACGTTCTTCAACTTCTGGTAATTGTAATGTAACCGCACCGATAGTTTGTGTTGCCATTTTCAACAATTCACGAACAGACATTTTGAACAACAATAATATTTTTCCATTTTCCAAAACGTTCGGTAATAATTGCATTGAAAATCCTGTTTCCAAATCATCCTGGTCAACAGTACTTGATTCTACGGTTGTGAATGTTCTTGATTCAAAACGTTTGATGTATCCTGTTGTTTTTGTATTTGTAACCGGTGCGACACGGTTATTACGTGTTGTAACACCAACGTTTGTCACCAATGAAACCTTGCCCTGCTTTGCCAATGCTTCTATCAAAGCATTTGTTCCAGCGATTCTTGCCATTGAACCATTATTAATCTGTTCATTAGTATATGCCCCTTCGACAACTTTACCAGACGCATCTATGTGTGTGGCCCCGGTTGCCGCAGATACAGCATTAGATAACACTGCAACATTCATAGAGGACGCTTCAGTTGTTGCTAAATTATTTTTTGGATTTGCAACGATATTTAATCCCGATGCAGAATTTATCGCAGCAGCCAAATTCAATCCAAACGCAGATTCATTTGTTAATGATACCTGTAAAACCTTGACATCGATTGTCACTAATTGAGACAAACGTTTATTTTGTTTTGCGATATATTCCCCAACACGATTCAAAATCGATGGCGATGCAGTGACGGTTATTGTTCCCAAACTGCGAGATACAGTAAATTGTGCATTTTTGGAATTATTTATAATAGAATTTATTGTTGATTCAACTTCATCCCATTCTTTTAATGTAGATTCTAATGACACGTGATTTCCACTGTCTGTTTGAACAGACGATTGGTATGACACATCTGTCCCCAGCGCATACAAAGTATATGTTCTGGTTTCTGTTTCATAGAACACAATAGAATCTTTGTTATAATACCAAAGCAAATCTAAATCTGTTGCAATTTGTGAAAGCAAACCAGACAATTTTCCAGTATACGCAACATCAACTGTCTTTTTTAACTTTTCATTATCAACCTGACTATCGATTTTTACAGGAATACCAGTAATAGAATTTATGTCATTTGCCAAAACCTGTAATGTAACAGGTTCATTTAATAAAATTGTTATACCTGTATCTGTTTCAAATTTAGATGGTAATTTATTTTTATGTTCTAACACGGTTGATTTGTTTCCCAACCACACCCCTTCGGACATAGAAACCGTATCGCCACTTGCAACCTTGGCACGGGGGGCCTTTGACATTTCAAAAGCTTCATATGCATTAACAAAATTCTGATCTACCTCTGCAGAAACTTTCGCAGACTGATGCAAAGTACAACCGCCAAGAATCAAACTTGTCAAAGCACAAATTAAACCAATATTAAAATGAAACTTCATGTTTTTCTCCTACCGTCCTTTGTCGGGTATATTTTATTCTTCTGTGGTCGAAATTACCAACACACGATTACCTTTGTAAAACTTTGCATATGGAATCGGTGTTGCACGTTCAAAATTACGAACCAACGCAGATGCGACGTCTACAAAACGTCCTTTGAATACAGCGCTTGCCTCGATTGGATATTCACGAGATGTTGTCCAAACCAAATCCCAACCTTCTTTATCGCACCAGCTTTGTAAAACTTCACGTAATGTTTGACCATTTGCAACAACCCATGAACGAACCTGATCTTGAACTGGTGCAGGTGCTTCTTCATCAACATATTCATTTACAGAAATTTCACTGTCATTACCAGAGGATTTATTGCATGTTTTTTCAGGATTAAACCCTGCACGTTGTGCAAACACAGCATATGAATCTGCCTGTTTATTGCAATTTTTATGTCCGCTGCGTGACATTGCCAAAACACTGCCACCATCATCTTCCATCATTTCACGACGCATCAAAGGCATTTCGGCATTATTTGCACATTCATAATCAAATCCTGCAGGAATTTGTGTACCATTCATAATGTTTGGACCCCCCGTCCAACCTGTGCCCTTGGTATTGATATTGTTTTCAATTACCAATCCAGAACCAACTTTGGTAACAATTTTATTTTCAGCACATTCACGTCCAGCGCATGCAATTTCAACATCCGCTTCGGATCCCGCCAATGGCCATGTTGGAACATCAGAATCAACTTCCCCTGCGACATAATCTTGGGCTTCTACTTCTTCGTAAACAACTTCTTCTGATTGAACAAATTGTTCTGGTTCTTCGGCCACTTCTTCAACTGTTTGACCAGCATCATAGAAAACTTCAGAAGTAACAATCTGTTGCACGCCATCGTCTGCGGCACACGCGGCACTTAACAAACCAGCAATCACTGCAAAAACACATGTTTTTTGGAACATATTTTTTCCTTTCCTTTTAATTATTATATATGATTATACCAATTTGACCGAATCTGTGCAAGAGCTAAAAACACAAAATTCACAAAAAATTTTATACGATAAAAAATCGCACGAATCGGTAAAACATGATATACTGAAACTTGAAAAAACGAACTTTAAGGTGGAAAAATGGGAAATACTTTAATTTTGATTCTGGTTGCAATATGTGTTTTATGCAGTATTTGTTCTATATTTTTGTTTTTTTCAACCAACAGAGATATCAAAAATATAACCAAAACTTTGACATACCAATACAATTTGATGGTCAAAATTCAAACAGTATTAAAAAATAAATTTTCTGTTAATGAAACCACAGATAAAGCTGAAATTATCTATCAAGATTTATTACAAGATCTCATTCCAATTATGGCGGCTATTGACGTAATGCCACGGACAACATCCGAACATCCTCTTTGGCGTGCACTTGGGGGCATCATGGACGAATACGCTAAAAATCCTTTTGTCCTTGAAAAATTGCGTCGCGCGATTAAATTAGATTCTAATATATCGCACAATGTTGGACATTATTTAAACCGTGCAAATTTATTTTTGCAACACATGTCCGCAACAGATACAGATGGTATTTTATCAACAACATTTACAGATGGACTTCTTGGGCAATCATTAACATTTTTTGCTCAAGCCCAAGCGTTAGCAAATACAGATAAATGAAAAGATTAAACGAAAAACTTATTAAAAAAATTTCATCTCTGCGCAACGAACCAGAATGGTTGTTGAAATGGCGACTTGACGCGTTTAAAAAATGGAAAGAGATGAAAGAACCACATTGGGCAGAAATAGATTATGAACCAATTGATTATGATTCTTTGAATTATTACAACGAACCCAAAAAGATAGATAATTCAAAATTAAAAAAAACATACGAAAAAATGGGATTGCCAGAATCCGAACAACGTGCCCTGCTTGGCATGGCGACGGATACTGTCATTGACAGTAAATCTGTACATACTTCATACACCGATGAATTAAATAAACTGGGAATTATTTTCTTACCATTGTCAGAAGCAGTTATTAAATATCCAAAATTAGTCAAAGAATATCTTGGCAGTGTTGTACCACATAATGACAACTTTTTTGCAGCACTTAATGCAGCTGTCTTTTCTGACGGGACATTTGTTTATATTCCAAAAAACACAAAATGCCCAATAGATTTGGCAAGTTATTTTCGTATCGAAACTGCAAAGATAGGACAATTCGAGAGAACGCTCATAATAGCAGACGAAGGTTCTACTTTGTCATACATGGAAGGTTGCAGTGCACCACGCCGTCCAAACCACCAATTGCACAGTGGTGTTGTTGAAATAGTTGTAAAGAAAAATGCATATGTAAAATATTCAACTGTACAAAACTGGTACGCCGGAGATTCTGCCGTATACAACAAATCAAAACAATCAAAAAACGGTATTTTAAACTTTGTCACAAAACGTGGAAAATGTTTTGATAATGCGTCTCTTGATTGGACACAAATTGAAATTGGATCAAGCATGACATGGAAATATCCATCAACGATTTTATATGGCAAAAATTCGCACAGCGATTTTTATTCACTTTCTATAACACGCGGTGTTCAACAGGCAGATACTGGAACAAAGATGATTCATATTGGGGATAACACAATATCTAATATTGTTTCATATGGTGTTGCAACGGATTATTCAAAACAAACTTTCAGATCACTGGTTTCCTTTTCTGGCAAAGGTGGAAAAAACGCTTCAAAATGCGACAGTCGTATAATCGGCAATAATGCCACAGCAAACACAATTCCAACTGTTGTTCATTCAAACGGATTAAACCAACAATCTCACGAAGCGACAACTGGCGCTATTGATGCAAACGCCCTGCTTTTTCTTGAACAAAGCGGATTAAATGAAGACGAAGCGATTGCACTTGTCATTGGTTCTATGGCAACACCAATAATATCTAGATTACCAATGGAATTCTTGGTAGAATCAAAACAATTAATACAAATGGCTTTAACAAAAGAATAAAAACATGCTTGAAATAAAAAATCTTTGTGTATCTTTAGACGACAAACCATTATTAAAAAATATTAATATGGTAATAAAAGATGGCGCACGTCACAGATTGATTGGTCATAACGGTTCTGGAAAATCAACTTTGATAAACACTATCGCCGGCGATAAAAATTATAATATAGATTCTGGTAAAATTATATTAGATGGCAAAGATATCACAACTGAAACTGCAACAACGCGTGCATTATTAGGAATGTTCTTAGGCGGACAAAATGTTCCTGAAATTCCTGGACTTACCGTATTAAGTTTTTTAAAACATTCTATGATTGCACATAAACATTTTGAAACCGGCAAAGATTTATCTATGGGTGAATTTCTTGAAAAATTAGAATCTGCACGCGAACAATTAAATATACCTAAAGATTGGTTAAACCGTTATGTAAACGTTGGTTTTTCTGGTGGGGAACGAAAACGCATAATGTTATTGCGACTTGTTTTAACACAACCAAAATTTGCAATGTTAGATGAACCAGATTCTGGCGCTGATAAAGATGTCCAAAAACAAATCATAGAAACAATAAACGAAATGAAAAAGACAACATTTTTATTTGTTTCTCACCAGGATGGTTTTGCTAACAATATTAACATAACACAAACAACCACTTTAGATAATGGCGAAATTGTGGTAAAATAGATGAAGAAAAAGGAAAAGAAAATGAAAAACAATCAATTAAAACAATGGCTTTTTAACAAACCAATTTTATTTACTTTTATATTTGTTGGATTGGGTTTGATATTCAGTGTTATTCATTCAATAATATCCATGTTCGTGCCAATTGAATCTTCTGCACCTTTGGCAATTATGTTTATTTTATCTTTCATTTTTTCTGTCTATTACACGATAAAAAAATTACCACATGATAAAATGTACAGGAATGATTTTGTTGCCATAGTAAACGGTGGAGCCTTTATATCTATAATATTTTCTTTACTTATTCTATTTGTGCCACATGGCCCTGACGCACAAACACAGGCATTATGGTTATACGCAACGCATCCGGCTATAGTCATAACTGGAATGACAGCTCTTATTTTTTCAGGTTTATATTTATCTGGTATTGCAATATCTGGTATTTATGCGAAATACAAACGCTGTCGTGAAATGGGTATATCCACATGGAAGATTATTTTATCCATGCCTTTTGCCTTCTTTATGTTGTGGACACCAGGATATTTACTTGCTGAAAAATCAAACAAATCAAATTTACAAATAAAATCCGCTTGGTATTCAAAATTAAACAAATGGATATTAAATGATTTTAATAACACTTTATTAGTATTTTTGTTGATACTGTTATTCAAAACAAGTTTTGCTGGTGTTTCAACAATGCTGTTAACTTTGTCTTTGCTTGTTATTTACACATTATGGTACATAAAACATAAATCTGATTTTGTAAAAAATATTAACAACGGATACGCATTAACCGCTGTTGGTATAAACATTGCAATTATTATGGCAGTTTTGTCACTGTTAATTTAACAACCAAAGGGGTTAAATATGCATAACCTGGTATTCTTTATTGCACTGATATTTTGTTTATGGATTGGACGTTCAATATTTATTCCACTATTGTTTGCAACCTTTTTATGGTATTTATTGAATGCTATAGCTGCATATTATCGCAAAATAATGCCATGTTATAAAACATATTCTGGTGTCTGCAGAATACCTGGACGCATGTACACCTTTTTATCAATATTACTTGCTTTTTTAACGGTTGGTTTCGTCATATATTTATTCGCGACACAAATAAAACCAATGTTAATAGAACTTTATCATGCAACACCTGTTTTACAGAACAAACTGTTAGCATTTAGCAATTTCTTGTCCGACAAAATAGGTTTTGATATAGACATTGATTCAATACCAAGTTTGCCGCAAATCGCCGGATATATTGGATCATCATTGGCGGGACTTGCAACATCTACAGGTATGGTTTTGATTTATTTAATATTCATGTTTATTGAACAAAGTTCGTTTAACAAAAAAATAGATGCAATGCCGTTATCGAAACCAAAATCTAAAAAATTACGTTACATTTTAAACAGCATTGACGAAAATATGAAAAAATATTTATTCACAAAAACGTTTATTTCTGCTGCGACAGGATTAAGTGCATACATATTATTAAGTATCATCGGTCTTGAATATGCAAGCGTGTGGGCGTTTATTATCTTTATTCTTAATTACATTCCGACGATTGGTTCTATTCTTGCATGCGCCCTGCCCATTACATATGCTTTGATAAGTGGTGACACGTGGCATTTATCTTTATTCACAGCAATTTCTTTGATTAGTATTGAAGTTGTGTTTGGAAATATCATTGACCCAAAATTAACCGGGAAAACGTTAAATATTTCAACATTGGCTATATTAATCAATTTGGTTTTCTGGGGAATGATCTGGGGTGCAGCAGGAATGTTTTTCAGTGTTCCTATATTGGCAGCAGTTTACATCACCACCGCGCAATTTGAATCTACGCGTTGGATTGCGACATTGCTGTCAACAGATGGTAAAATTCCGGACGAAACACAAAGTGATTAAATACGCTTTAAGACAGCAATCGCATTTTCAAGAATAATCTTGGCTGATACAGAATCTAATTCTGCCTTGATTTTTTGTATGCTTTTGCGCCCTATTTCTTCCTGGGCGGCACTGCTGGTCAGGTTTTCTTCAATAAAGATTATTGGTAATGACGTTTTTTCTGACAAAGATTTAACAAATTCACGAACCATCATTGTTGTTTCTGAATCTGTTCCGTCCGCATGAAGTGGCAATCCAACCACAATCCCAGATATTTTATCTTCGTTTATAATCTCTAAGACATTTTGAATTAAATCATCTTGAGATTTGATATAAAGTTGGGGTCTAGCAAAAGTAAAACCACGATTTTCATCTGACACTGCAACCCCACAACGACGCAATCCCCAATCAAGACCTAAAATTCGCCCAGCGCGCGGAAAATCCTTGTAATCAGATAAAATCATTGTATAATCCTTTATGTTTTTAAATAATAGGATTCAAAATGGCATTTAGCAAGCAACAATTACAAAAATTCGCAGATTTAATCAGAATTGAAATATCTGATGAAAAATTGGAAAAAATGAACATTGACGGTGTTATTGAATGGTTGGACAAATTACAAAAGATTGACACAACCGGTGTATCACCTATGTTAAGTCCGGCCGAACATAAATTACCATTGCGAGAAGACGTTGTAACCGAACCAAATATGCGCGATAAAATATTGGCTAACGATCCAGATACCACTGGTGCATCACGTGGTTATTTTGCGGTACCAAAAGTTATGGATGAATAAAGAAAGGTTGAAGATATGATAAATTTAACAATTAAAGAAGCTTTACAAAAATTGAAATCACGTGAAATTTCTGTAACAGAATTAACACGTGCATATCTTGACCGTATTGAAAAATTTGGCAAAGATTTAAATTGTTATATTACAACAACACCTGAACGTGCTTTGAAAGACGCGACAGAATCTGACGAACGTTATGCAAATGGCTCTGCATTACCATTGGACGGTATGCCAATTGCAATGAAAGATTTATTTGCAACACGTGGCATTCGCACTACCGCTGCATCGCGTATGCTTGAAAACTTTGTTCCAGAATACGAATCAACCATTTCACAAAAATTAATTGATGCCGGAACAGTTTTATTGGGCAAGGCAAACCTGGATGAATTTGCAATGGGAACATTTTCAAAGACATCTTTCTTTGGTGCCCCTGTTAATCCATGGCAAATGGAAAAAAGATTAACCGCTGGTGGTTCATCTGGTGGTTCAACCAGTGCTGTTGCCGGTGGTCTTGCAATTGCGGCAACTGGAACAGATACAGGTGGTTCAATTCGTTTTCCATCTGCAATGACTGGTTTGGTTGGTATGAAACCAACATATGGTTTATGTTCACGTTGGGGGTGTGTTGCTTTTGCATCCAGTTTGGACACACCGGGTCCAATTGCACGTACCGTTGAAGACGCTGCGTTGATGTTATCAGCAATGGCTGGACATGATCCAAAAGATTCAACATCTTCACCAAAGGCATGCTTTGAAAGCGATGGTAATTTACAACCTATTTTGGGTGATGGCAAAAAATTACGTGTTGGTATCATCAAAGAATTTAATTCTGTGAAAATTTCGGACGACATGAAAAATCTGTTTGAAAAACGAATCTCAGATTTGAAATCTATGGGTGCCGAAATTGTCGAAGTATCTATTCCAAATATCTTGGACGCATTGGCGGCATATTATATTATCGCCCCTGCAGAAGCTTCTTCAAACCTGGCACGTTATGATGGTATGAAATATGGTCTGCGCGTCGAAGGCGAAGATTTAATTGATACATATAAAAAGACACGCGCTGCCGGTTTTGGCGAAGAAGTTCAACGTCGTATGATTATTGGTACGGCAGTATTATCAAGTGAATCTTATGAAGTATATTTCATGCAAGCGGCACGCGTTCGTCGTATGATTGCAGACAGTTTTAAATCTGCATTTGAACAATGTGATTTGATTATTTGTCCGTCATCTGCCGGAACAGCAATGCCATTGGATTCAGATTTAACACCACTTGAATACTATGCACTTGATTTATTCACAGTTGCAATGAATTTGGCTGGTATACCATCGGTTTCTGTTCCATGTGGTTTGGCCACAAACGGTTTACCACTCGGGATGCAAGTTGTTGGACCAAGATTTGCAGATATGCAGGTTTTGCAATTGGCAAAACATATAGAAACCGCTGCAGCAATAGATAATCGTCCAACGTCTGTTATGGGTGAATAAAAAATGATTAAAAAAAAGTTGGTAAAAAAAATGGTGGCTAGAAGTAGAATCGAACTACTGACACAGGGATTTTCAGTCCCTTGCTCTACCAACTGAGCTATCTAGCCATCCGTGAGGGACATAATATAGTATAAAAAAACAAAAAGCAAGGAAAAATAAAAATGTTTACGATAAAAGGCAAAACAACAGATTGGGAATTAGTTATAGCATTAGAAATACACATAGAGGTTCTTTCTAATTCGAAATTATTCAGCGGCGCATCAGCAAACTATAATCCAACAATTGCCCCAAACACCCAGGCTTGCATGGTTGACGTTGCAATGCCAGGAATGTTGCCAGTTTTAAATAAACACTGTGTTGAACAAGCAATTAAATTTGGTTTAGGAATAAACGCAGAAATTTCAAAACATTCTAAATTTGCCCGTAAACAGTATTTTTACCCTGACCTGCCCCAGGGGTATCAGATTTCACAACCTGTTGAAGAACCACCTGTTGTTGGACGTGGTTGGATTGAAATTATCGGGGATGACGGTAATCCAAAAAAGATTTTAATTGAACGTGCACATTTGGAACAAGATGCCGGCAAATTAAAACATGATATGCATCCAACAAAATCTATGGCAGATTACAACCGTACTGGTGTTGCTTTATTAGAAATAGTAAATTTTATAGATGTTAAGAATAATGAAAATAATTCATATATAACATCCCCTGATGAAGCAGAAAGATACTTACGTGAAGTCCGCGAAATTGCACGTGCACTGGGTGTTTCAAAAGCAAATATGGAAGAAGGCTCTATGCGTGCTGACGTAAACGTATCTGTTCGTCCAGTTGGTGCAACATACTTTAACGAACGTTGTGAAATCAAAAACATGGTTTCGTTTAAATTTATCAAGGCCGCAATTGAATACGAAGCAAAACGTCAAATAGAAATACTTGAAAACGGTGGAATAATTGAACGCAATACGATGCGTTATTTACCAGATGAAGGAATAACCACTGTCATGCGCAGCAAAGAAGATGCCCTTGATTATCGTTATTTTCCAGATCCAGATTTATTGGAATTGGAAATTACTGATGAAGAAATTGAACGCATTCGTAAAACAATGCCAGAATTGCCATCTGCAACACGTGCAAGATACATCAACGAATACTGTTTATCAGAATATGATGCAAATCGCTTAACAGAAACAACAGATATTTCAAAATGGTATGATACTGCTGTTGATGGTAAAAAAGAACGTGCAAAACCAATTGCGAATTGGATGATTTCTGAATTGTTTGCACATCCTGAAAACTTTGATATCACAAATGAAATCAAAGAAAATACAGATCCTGATGCTCCACGTATTATTACCCCAGAAAATATTTCTGAATTGGTCGATATGATTGCTGCAAACGAAATCAACGGTAAACAAGCCAAAGAAATATTTATCAAAATGTTGGATGGCGAACGTGGCACAATTCATGAAATTGCCGATAAATATGGTATGAAACAAATTACCGACACTGGAGCGATTGAAAGCGCTGTTGATGAAGTTATCAAAAATAATCCGTCCCAGGTTGAACAGTATAAATCTGGCAAAGTTGGATTACTTGGATTCTTTGTTGGTAATGTTATGAAGGCGACACACGGCCAGGCCAACCCTGCAATGGTAAGCGATTTATTAAAACAAAAATTGGGATAATATATGAAAGATATGGTTCATGCCCTTATGTTAATAAATCGTGAAATGATGCGTTTTTCTGCGCTCGCAAAGATTGATAATTCAGCGAAGAATAAACAATATAAATCTTTGCACGATAATTATACCAAGGCACGCGCCAGACAATATCAACAAATAAGAAAAACAGTTAGAACAAAACATAAATAAGGATAAACAAATGCAAATAATAACTATTGTCGAAGATAATCATGTAACTGGTGTTGTATATGGCACTGTTGAAATACATGATGAAAAAATTTTGAAACAAAAACACGTAAAAGCTTATAACAAGGCAATCGCTCAAACAAAACAAAGACAACACAAAACAAATACAAGACAAAAATAAGAAATGCAGAATATTATCGTTTTTATTTCACCAGACATAGATTATATGATACGGAATAAAATAATGCATGTTTTATCCTTAAATCACATAGAGCTAACATCCGATATAAATTGTGCAAATCTTGTAATACAAAAAGAAAATTTGGAAGAAGCGGCAAGAAAAGTTTTTGAGCAAATAAAACCTTGTGAAATTGTTGTCCATCCAATAGAAGAGCCAATAATACCGACAAAAAAAATTAAACACTATGTTCCAAAAAACATTGATATAAAGCGTTTTAATAAAATAAAACTATTTAACAAACAAACAATATTTAACAGATATAAAAGCAAATAAAAAATGCAGAAATTCTTTATACAAACTTTTGGTTGCCAAATGAACGTTTATGACGGACAAAGAATTGCCGCCATGCTGGAAAAACACGGCTTTACACAAACAGAAAACGTTAGTGATGCTGATTTAATTATATTAAATACCTGTTCTGTTCGTGCCAAGGCAACTGATAAAGTTTATTCTGCATTGGGCAGAATAAGACGCGCAAAAAAAGAATCTGCCCTGCTCGGCATTGTTGGTTGCGTTGCACGTGAATCTGGCGCAGACGCGTTTCGCAGAATCCCGGAATTGAATTTTGTTTTGGGTCCACAAAGTTATCATAAATTACCAGAAATCATAAAAAATCCAGATACAAAATTATTAAATATTGATTTGGGTGGTTTGGAAAAATTCGACGAATTACCACAAATGACAAAAACACCATTGGTTGCATATATTCCAGTTCAAGAAGGATGCAATCATTGTTGTACATATTGCATTGTTCCATATACACGTGGACGTGAATTATCCCGCCCATTTAATGATGTTATAAATGATGTTATTAACGCTTCAAAAACCGGTGCGATAGAAATATGTTTCCTTGGGCAAAATGTTAATGGATACAGATACACAGATGAAAATGGCAAATTATATAAACTGTCTGATTTAATTCGCGAAACTGCTAAACTGCCCGAAATCAGCCGTATACGTTTCACGTCAAGTTATCCAACAGAAATGTCAGATGATTTAATTGAAATATTTGGAACCGAACCAAAATTATTACCATTTTTAAATATGCCTATCCAAAGTGGATCTCCACGTATTTTGAAAAAAATGAACAGACCCGATGATATAGACGCCTATAAAACTATTGTGAAAAAATTAAAATCTGTTCGTAATGACATTCAAATATCATCTGATTTTATTGTCGGTTTTCCAGATGAAAGCGATGAAGATTTTGAACAAACATTAAATATTGCACGAGAAATCAAATATATAAATTCATATTCGTTTAAATATTCACCACGTCCACATACAGCAGCAGCACTAATGTCGAACCAAATCAGCGAACAAATAAAATCGGTTCGCCTGCAAAGACTCGATTTACAATTAAATGAAAATCAACGCGAATTCAATATGTCTTGCATTGGTAAAGAAATGATTTGTTTATATGAAAGCGTTGACAAGACCGGTCGCCATCTTGTGTTCCGTACACCATATATGCAACAATGCATCGTTGATAAACCAAACGAAGACATTGCACCTTTGCAAAAAATAAAAATCACAGATGCTAACAAATCTTGTTTGCGTGGTGAAATAATCAAATAAATCAAAACGCAAATTTAGCGTCTATGGAAAACCTGTAGTGCCAATCTATATCATTTTTGAATAACCCAGCATTGAAAGAAGCCCCCACCCCGTCTATAACAGACCAAAAACCAATTTTCAATGCTGAAAACAAATCACCATTTTCACTTAATGCACCAGTTAGAGAATATTCATATTTTATGCCGTCCATCAAAGATACATATTTTAAATCTGCCCCACTTCGTACGTGAAAATCAAAATCTGAAACATCTGTAATATTATATTGTTGAAACACGATTCCAGCAAACGGCGAAACAGTTAAATCTGACAAAATATCAAAATCATGTCCAATATCTATCTTTCCATACTCAGAATACCCTATTGGGTCTTGTTTTATTGTATTATCGTTTGTTATATAATCGGCATCAAATTTTGATATATTTATTCCAATTGTTCCATCCAACCATAATTTATCAAAATTCTGTTTCGCACGTATATCCAACCCATAAGAAACACCAGAAAAATCATTTAAATTATCTTCATATGAAAAACTATTAAAACTGAAACCCATGTTCAAATATAAATCGTCAAATTTATTGCCAATATAAATACGACCACCAAAATCCCCTGTTGTATCAGAAGTGACATAAAAAGTATTTAATCCGATTCCAAGTTCTTTTTCATGGTGCAAGACATTGAACAAAGCAATATCATTTAGCACTCTGATTGGGTGCATTAAAATACTATGATTAAAACGGTATGAATTATTTTTAATATTATTTACATCGGCTTTATTACGTGCTGAATCCAACGCAAGAACCATTTTATCATTTGGATTGTTTTGCCTTATTATTTCCAATGGACCATCGCTACCGTTTAAAGCCCAATCATTATTCTGTTCTCTAACAAGGTGCAAAGTTAAATCAGATCCATATTGCTTAAGTTCAACAACATACATACTGTCAAGATCTGTTACATTAACGATTAAATTTTCCCAACCAGAAACAATATTATGCACGACATCACCATCAACGATGGTATTTTTGTTATTTATAATCAAATTTACATGGCCTTCTATATTAACATTTTGTCCCCATGTTTGCCACAGTGCAAAGTCATCTATAACCACGGACGAATTCGTCAAACTGAAAGATGTCGCATTTAAATCTTTTATATCTGCAAATTGAATATTTTGAAAATTCTCTATTTGTATGATGTGATTTCCACCAACAACATTTATGGTGTTTATTTCGGCTTGTGAATTAATCATTTGACGAACACTGCCACCATTTTCTGTTGTTATTCCACCAGTTATACTTCCTGTATTATATATTGTTATATTGTGATTATGTGTATCTATACGCCCATCTATTGTGCCATCATTATATAAAGACATGTCTGTATCAATTGTAATATCTTGACCAATACTTGATGAAACAGTTGCACCATTTTGAACTATATTTTCTTCACCAGAAAACTTAGGAATAAGATAATCCCCACCGCTGTAAAATATATCGGCATTAACAGATGCATTTATAAATATAAGCACAAAGATGAACAGGTATTTTTTCATATCATGTTTATGCTAGCACATAGCATTTTTCAAACACAACACAAAAAAATCCCGTATAAAAACGGGATTTCAAAGCGAAACGAGGAAAGTTTAAAACATATAACGAATACCGATATCGGCACTGAAATCATGCATTCCAGATTGAACATCGATATAGTTATAACGTGCAGCCACATCAACAGAATAGCAGCCAAATGGCATTTCCAGTCCCAATGTAGCCATTGCTGAAAATCTGGTATTGTCTTTGCTTTCTGAATAAACCGCTGAACTAGCTTCTGTATTTATAAAGGCAAGACCAGCACCAAGTCCTGCAAATGGTTGAATATAATGAAAATGTCCCAAATCCATATAGGCATTAGCCATCAATTCAATGTTTTTAGAAGTAACTTCAACATCGTCTATTGTGCCAAAGCCCTTGTTGGCTTTTCCTTTTGTAAAGAAAGAACCTTCGATTTCAAAACGTGCTGTATCATACATGGTCAACCCAAGTGCTGCACGAGCTTGGTATAAATTTTGAGTTATGCTTTCTTTAGTATCATTAAAGTTATAATTCAAATTGCCATATGTTGCACCGGCACGCACTGCTACATATGGTAAAATGTCCCAACCAAGAAAATTAGTTGTTTGTTGTTCATAGGTTCGTCCACCTGCAAAAGCTGGTACGGATAATAATACTGCCATTGAACCGGCAATAAGTTTTTTCATAAGTTTCTCCTTTTGTTGCTGATTAATCTCAACACTTTGTATTTTATCAAATGATATATAATATTTATATAGGCATGTATACATAGGACACATGTCTTAAAAGCCAGTATTTGCAACGTATACAGAATTTTATGAAATTAATTTTTTAATAACATAATCCGCCAATATTAAACCAAACGAACCCGTTACAGTTATCACAGAACCAAATTCACGCCCACCATTTTGTTGTGGCATAGCATGTTCTTCGGAATAAACAACTGGAAAATCTTTCATTTTTAAATCACGAACTATATGACGTATTTTTGATGCTAATGGACACATTGCAGTTTTTGATATTTTTGCAATTTTAATTTTTGTTATGTCTGTCTTACGTGCAGCGCCCATACTTGATATGAATGGTACATTATTTTTAAAACACCATTTATACAATGCTATTTTTGACGGTACCGTATCTATGGCATCTATTACCCAATCTGGTTTTATATCTAAAACAATATCATCATCAAAAAAAGCATTTATAGCATCAACTTTGATATTTGGATTTATATCGTGTATTCTTGATTTTGCAATTTCAACCTTTTGCTTGCCCAGCGAAGAATCTAACGCAAACAGTTGACGATTTATATTTGATTCTTCTACTTTATCAAAATCCATTATAATAATATGCCCTATACCGCTTCGCGCCAATGCTTCAATTGCAAAAGAACCAACTGCGCCACAACCAACAACCATTACCTTTGATTGTTGCAATTTTTTGATTGCTTCAGCACCGAATAATAAAGTAATACGATTTAATCTATTCATGTTTTAAAAGTCCTTGTGTATTATTATATATTATATCAGCAACATATGTATTATTTTTTATATCTGAAATATCTGTGATTATATTTTCTAATATAACATCCGCCTTACCATCCGTTTCGACCAAAATATTTTCAAGCTCTATACGGCGAATATACTGGGGTTTGTCAATTTTATTAAAAGAAAACATAACCTTATAATTATCTAATAAATTCGTTAAAATTTCATCACTTCCATGAAAATCATGTATAACCAATACAGGTAATTCTGATTTTTTATATTGTTTTAATATAAAAAATATTTTTTCCCATGCGCCAACACAATGCAAAAATACAGTTCTGTGTAATTTAACTGCAACGTCAAATTGTTTCTTGAAAACATCTATCTGAATATCAATATCTGGTTTATATTTATCAAGACCTATTTCACCGACAAAGAACGATTCGTTATTTTTTAATAAATCGTATAATCTGTCTTCAAAACCATCTTTGATATTTTGCACAAACCATGGATGTATTCCAAAACATCCGTATATACGATTGTCAACATTCATCATATTTATTAAATCTAACCATTGTGTTTCATCTGTTGTACAACAAATTGTTCCAACTACCCCAGGTTGAATATCATGAGTTATATAATCTATATGAGAATGTGCATCTATTATTTTCATGAATATAATTAAAACATAAAAATAAGATTTTGCAAACATCATCCAAAAAAACAAAAAGACCACTTGTGTGGTCTTTTTTATCTTGGTGGACGCACAGGGACTCGAACCCTGGACCCACTGATTAAGAGTCAGTTGCTCTACCAACTGAGCTATGCATCCAGTGCCATGAATTGTATATGCTTTTTTTGCTAAATGCAAGTTTTTATCGGTAAATCATGCAATACGTATATTTCCGTGTGATTTAGGTATTCAAACCGAAAGCTATTTAATGTTAATTAAGATAGACTAAGATACGTAACTACAACGAACCAAAGGAGAAAAAATATGAATAAAACAAATTTATTTTTAATCCCAGCTTTGTGTGGCATTGCACTTTTGACGGCTGGCTGCACAACTTGTCCAACAGGTGTCCATCATCAACACCATGAACAAAGATATAAAACTCATGAAAAATATAAACATAAAAAACAAGATAAACCCATCGTATTCCAACAAACATATGACACATCCGACATACATAATGTCAAAGCCAATATATACACACGTTCATCACGTGGAGGGCAATCTGAAATGGGCATCATTCAATTCAAAGAAACCGATAATGGGTTAAACATGGTAGTAGATTTAATAGATTTAAGACCTGGCAAAGTATATACTGCACAAATTTATCAATGTGAGGCATGCAATAACAGTGTTTGTTGTGACACAGAAGCTATGGCTATTGATTTACCACAAATACAAACAAAAGCCTCAGGCCGTCTGCAAGAATCTTATATTATTCGTGGTTTAACTGCCACCCAATTAAACAATGCTAAATTATTTCTGACCAGAGATGGTGGATATAAAGCTGCATGGGGTACGTTATTAAACCAATAAAACACGATGATAAAACCAGGCGTTATAATTGATGCCTGGTTTATTTCTTTAGATACTGTGTTGGGTTATATGCTTTAGTTCCCTTGCGAATTTCAAAATGTAATTGCGGTCTATCAACTTTACCTGTTTTTCCAACCTTCCCTATCGGCTGCCCAACATTAACCTTATTGCCACGTTTAACAGACATTGAATCAAGATGTGCATATACGGTCATCCATCCATCACTGTGTTGAATGATTATTAAATTTCCCATACCTTTTACTTCATTTCCAGCATATGCAACAACACCATTTTCAGCAGCTTTAACTGGTGCTCCCAAAGCGGCAGATATATTTATGCCATCATTAACAAGGCCAGCCTTCTTTGGTCCATATGCAGACAAAATTGTCCCACGTAATGGCCATGAAAACTTTGATGCAGAACGTGCAGATATTTTTGGTAATTGCTGTTTCGGATTTGATGATATTTTTTCCGATTTATTCATTTTATTTGCATTATCTGCAACTTTTGTATCCGGCTGTTTCTTAGCTGTTTGTTGTTTTTGTGTTGTATTCTTTGCTGGCGTTATCTTCGGTGTAGTTTTTGCCACAGGCATAACTGTTTTCACTTCTGTGGCTGACCGTGTTTGAACGTTGCTTAATTTTGGGACCTTTATTTTTTGTCCAACAGATAAAGTAAACGGTGCCGATATTTTATTCATGACCGCTAAATCATTAACAGGTATTTCATATTTACGTGATAATGAATATAAAGTATCCCCTTTTGCAACAATGATTTCTTGTAAATCGACACGTTTAGTATTATTAGGTTTCACAGCCTCTTTAACAATAACTTTTTCAGTTTTTTCTGCTTTGATTTGTTGAACCTTTTCTTCAGATATAACGTTTGGAACATTTAATTTGTTTGTTGGTTTACGCGTTGTTAATTTTTGTCCAACAGATAAAGTATACGGTTCCTTTAAATTATTTATATTTGCTAATTCTGTAAAGCTCATATTATTTTTACGCGCCAAAGAATAAAGAGTATCGCCTTTGACGACAATTATTGTATCTGTGTCTTTTATTTCGGTTTTAGCATCTGGTTGTTCATCCAAAACTGTATTGCCACCATATACAGGAACAATCAAATAATCTTCTTTGATTTCTTGTTCTGTTTGCTCTTCTACCTGTTCTTTTGCTATTTCAACTTCCTTTGTTTCTGGAACTAAAACATAATCATCAACACTGGCATATAAAACATAATCTTCCATTCTTGCAGAGCCATACAATTCAGGGGACGCATACACACCATAATCAGTTACCGCAGAATTATATATCTCTGGTTGTGTTTGCGGATCAGCTAATAATGCAGGATACCTGTCTTCAATAAATATACCTATATTATCCGGAATGGATGCTATTTTAGGTTGCAAATCACACGCACAAAGAACAAGTGCAGACAAAACAGACACTTTCAAGAAGTTTATTTTATACATTCTCACGTTTTGAATTATATCATAAAAATAGCAAAAAATAAAACACTTATGCGTCTTCGCGCATAAACAAAATACTGATTTCAAAGAGCAACCACATAGGAAGAGCCAGCACAATTTGAGACACAACATCCGGCGGGGTCAACATCGCCGCCAAAACAAAAACACCTATAATAACGTATCTGCGACTTTTAATTGCACTTTGTTTTGACAAGGCACCAACCCTGTTCAAACCAATTAAAACCAAAGGTAATTGAAAAGCCAAACCAAAAACTTTTAATAAACTAACAGCAAAAGCTAAATAACCAGTAACAGCTGGTAATAAAACAACAGGCAAATTTGCTGCTTCGTTCATTTCTAAAAAGAATCTAAAAACAAATGGAAATAAAATATAAAAGGCAAAAGCCACACCAAGCATAAACAATATTGGCGACAAAACAAAAATCGGTATCAAAAATTGTTTCTCGTTTTTATGTAAACCCGGGGCAATATATGCCCATATATGCCATAATAATACAGGAACGGTTATCACCAATGCAACCAATGTTGCCAAAGAAAGCTGTATCATCAGACCATCTGTTATACCAGTGTATAAAAGCGTTGCATTATGCCATATGTTCAACAAAGGCAAAGTCAAAAAAAATTCAACATGTTGCGAAACAATCCAACCAAAACAAAATGAAAACGCAAAAACGCACAGACACCACAATATTCTGCGTCTTAATTCTGAAAAATGTTGCATCATCGTCATTTTCATTTTTTACTGGTCTTTTTTTTCTTTGTTGAAACCTTTTCTGGAAACATATCTTTTGTTGCGTTTGATATTAAATCATCTATTGGCTTTTCAAGTTCTATGCGTTGTTGAATTTCTTCGCTGAAATCATTTATTTTCCATATTAAATTGCGAATATATTTTACACAACGTGCAAAAAAACGTGCAACATCTGGCCAATATTTGGCAGGCACAACACAAATTGCAACTAATAATATTACTAAAAATTCAGTCCAACTAATTCCAAACATATTAAACCTTAATCATAAAAGTCATCACCATCATTAGTGCTGACTGTTTTATGACGTGATAATTGAAAATAGTTTTTACCAAAATCTGTTTTATTCTTTAAATTATAAAAATATACGTCTGTTTTTGCAGACGTGGCGTCAACCACAGACCAAGAATTCAAACGTACAGGACTTTTATTAAATACAACTGACATATTACCTAATCCCTCTTGGTCACGTAAAACCATCTTCAAAGTAAAAGTATCTTTACCAGATGATGTTTCAATAACTTTAATATCTGCATTTTGTAAATCTATTTTTTTACGAACCAATATTCCAGCAGGTGTACTTGTTAACGGCACTGTTGTAATTTGATCCAATGATTTATCATAAAAATATAAATCTTTACCATCAGAAACCAATTGAATCGGTGCATCTTTGTAATCTAATTTAACACGTCCTGGACGCAACATAGAAAATACACCTGTTTCTGTTTTTCCGTTCGCATTTTGCGTAAAATCCCCATAAAGCCCTGTAACAGAATTTAAATATTTTTCAGCTTTTATAACCAACTGTTTATCTACCGCAGCATTTGCAAATGTACAGTTAAAAATCAAAACAAATATTAATATTATTTTTTTCATCTATTTTCCTTTGAAAGCATTTATGATTTGTTCGCGAACATTTTCCAAACTGTCTTTCACCACTGCCCCGGCAGCACACAAATGCCCACCACCACCTAAATCTTCTGCTATTTTATTTATGGGATCATGTTTACTACGTAAAGATATTCCAATTTGATTTTCTTTTTGTTCTTTTAATAGAACAATATATTCAACGCCATGTATCTGACCAAGTATATTTAATACTAATTCTCCGCGACCATCTAATTTTTTATAATCAGATTTTGCGATTGTTGCAATAACAAGACGCCCTTTCATTAAGAATTCAGCATTGGCTGCAGCCATAGATTCTACCAAAACAGTTTTTTTATCACTGTTATTTAACAGATTAGTTAAATATGCGATATCAGCCCCAGAATCAACCAGTTCCGCGGCATCCTTTAACACGGTACTATTACGAACAAATTTAAAACCACCTGTATCTGTAATTATTCCCAAAGTTAACAAATCAATTATATCTTTATCTGTTTTAAATTTTGCTGACTTTACGACATCATAAATAACCTGGGATGCGGCAGCCTTGGTTGTATCATCAAAACATAAATTTCCAACTAAATCGTCATTAAAATGATGATCAAATTCAATTATAAAATCTGCAGCAGCAACAAATTTTTCTGCCCCGCCAAGATGACTGCGCGTTCCATAATCTACCAAAATACACAAATCAAACTTAGTACTTTCTGGAATATGAACATGAAAACATGTTTGATTTCTTAATGGAATTTCATCTAAAAATTTTGGCACATTTCCATCATAAATGACAGTGGACTTTTTACCGAAATTTAATTCTATTATCTTCATCAAAGCCAATGCAGAACATAAAGAATCACCATCAGGATTTTTATGCCCTGATATCACAATAGATTTAGCATTTTTGATTTTATCTATTAAAACTTTTATTTTATTTTCCATTATATTGCCATATCTTCAAGTGTGAATTGAACGCTTGCACGTCCATTGTATTCATTTTCTTTCAGTTTGCCCAACATCATTATTTTAGTATTTATATTTGCATCGTCCAGCAGAAAATCACCTACAGGAGTCCCAACCAAATTAAATCCGACGAATGCTAATTGGCCACCATTGCTGGTACGAACCATGCCACGTAAATGTGCACCATTACCCATAACCGTTGCAAATTTTAATATACAACCATTTAATACCAATGTTGGTTCCGGATTAGATTGTCCAAAAGGTGCAATTTCAGATAAAGCATCCACCAGTTTCATTGTTGCACCACTTGCATCAATTTGTGCATCAACAAATATTTCAGGATTTGGGGTTTTACCCTGTAATTGTTCTTTAACTGATTTTTCAAGGAAATCACAAAAATCCTGTTCGTGTTCAACATTTAATGTAAATCCAGCAGCCGCAGAATGACCACCGCCCTCTAATAAAATTCCAGTGGATAATGCATCATGTATAATTTTACCCAAATCAATTTCAGGTATAGAACGTCCAGATCCATTTATAATACCATCATTACGCGTAGCAACACATGTAGGCAAATTATATTTATCTTTCAATCGTCCTGCGATAATTCCCATAACACCACCGTGCCAATTATCGCCACAAACAAACAAGCTGCATTTACCATCCCTGCAACAATGATCTGCCATATCAGTTGCAGACAGCATAATTGCATTTTGTATATCTATTCTTTCCTGATTCATATGATGCAATTTATTTGCCAAATCATTAGCAATCAAAGGATTATCTGTTAACAACAAATCCAGCGCAGGTGATGCAGAATCAAGACGTCCTGCTGCATTAAGACGTGGTCCTATTGCAAAACCAGCAGCATAAACAGAAGGTTGTTTTATTCCCGCCAAATCCATAAGAGTTTTAAGTCCCAAGTTTTGACGCAAACCTAAAACTTTTAATCCTGTCGAAACAAAAGCCCTGTTCAATCCAACAAGTGGCATAGTATCACATATTGTCCCCAGTGCGACAAAATCCATATAATTTAATAAATTTATTTGTTGAACATTTTCATTAAAAAAGTTTCTGTTTTTCAATTCACGATTTAATGCAACCAACGTCAAGAAAGCCACCCCAACACCTGCCAAAAAAGACAATCCCGACGTATCGTCACGGCGTTTTGGATTAACAATGGCATCGGCATTTGGTAAAACGTTATCTGGCGAATGATGATCTGTGATAACTATTTTCAATCCTAATTCTTTTGCTTTTGCTACTTCATTAAGACCGCTTATTCCACAATCCACAGTTATCATCAAACCGACACCGCTTTGTGCTATTTGTTCAATTGCAGATACATTTAAACCATAACCTTCGCCTTCACGTGTTGGCAAATGCCATGAAACATCAACACCCAAAGCACGCAAATATTTAATAAAAATCGCAGTAGAAGTAATTCCATCTACATCATAATCACCATATATCGCAATTTTTTTATGTTCACAAATTGCATCTGCGATTATACGTGTTGCAGCATCCATATCCTTTAACACAAAAGGATCAGGCATGTATTCCTTGATTGATGGATGTAAAAATCTTTCTATTTCAGTATCGCCAATTATACCGCGTGAATTCAGAATTTTTTTTACTAAATTTTCTGTATCACGTAAATCTATTTCTTGTTCATAATTATCCGACACTGCCCATACTTTTCCAAGCATGGATTTTTCAACTATCTTACGCACTCTATACTCTTTTTTTATTATCGGTATAATTATAATACAAATTTATTCAAATAGCAATGGCATGATACCATCTAATATTGCACCCGCTGTTGGCACAGCATTCCACGCAGCAGTTTTCCAACCACCCGACTCTTTTGTCCCTTGCGGTTCATCCAACATGATCAAAATAATATATTGTGGTGCAGAAACTGGAAATACACCAGTAAACACGGTTGAATTTCTTTTACTGTCGGTTGTTCCGTCAGCATGACGTTTTTCTGCCGTTCCTGTTTTACCGCCAACATCTATTCCTTTTACCCGGGCTTTTTTTGCTGTTGTTTCTTCTGCAATATGAAACATAATATCACGCAGTTTCGCAGATATTTGTGTATCTAAAACACGTTCTCCACGTACGGCACCAATATTTCTTTTTAGTAATGTAGGATAAATATAAATACCACCATTTGTCATAGCATTAACAGCCAACAATAAATGCATTGGTGTTACTGTAACACCATGTCCAAATGCAGCAGTTGCTTTTTCTGCGGGTCCCCAGATTCTATGTGTTAATGCTGTTTCTGTTTTTCCAAATTCTAACTGTAAAGATTTATCAAATTTTAATCTATGGAAAAATTCTTTTTGTGTACCTTCTGGAAAATCAAGCGCTATACGTGCACTGCCAACGTTGCAAGAATGCAACATGATTTCTGGGGCCTTTAATGTTTTTTTACCCATTTTCTTTACAACATCACGTTTAAACGATGAAACATCATCTATAGGTTTTAATAATGCCTTTCTGCCAAATTTATCATAAATCATTAATGGTTCATCAACTTTGTAATTTTTATTTTCTAAACCATTTTCATATGCCATAGCAGTATTAAATATTTTGAATATAGATCCCATTTCAAAATTATCACGCATCAATTTAAATTTACGCACATTTACAGGACTTGAATTTATATTATTTGGATCGAAATCAGGCAACTGAACCATTGCAATCATTTCTCCTGTACTCGAATTCATCAACATTCCCAGCGCACCTTTGGCATGATATTTATTCATAGCGATAGTTAACTGTTCGTGAAAAATATTTTGCACACGTGCATCTATGGATAATTTCAATGGATCTTTATTTTCACGCAAATATTTATCATATGTAAATTCAACACCTTCTAATCCCGCATCTTTACCCGCGAACCCAACGACATGCGCGAAAACATTACTTTGCGGATAACGTCTTTTTGTAAATTGTTCTATTTCGAAACAGTTATATTTTCTGTGCGCTTCTTTAACATCTTTCATTTGTTCTTCAGTTGCGTTCTTTTTGATATACAAACCACGCTTTCCGGAACGAACTAATTTCAATGCATCTTCTAAACTGTAATCCATTGGCGCAATTTTATGTATCACAGCTGCAACTTCATTTACGTCTTTTTCTTTGACACGTGGTGGAAATAATTTTATATGCCCAGATTTAACACTTTTCGCGATAACCACACCATTTCTGTCTACTATATCTGCCCTACTTTCTATCTCAACAGATCTGCCATTACCTTTTTTATAATCACTGCTTTGAAAGCCTAATTGCAAAGTACGCGCAATAAAAACACAAAACAAAACGGCAAAACATACCTTGATCCAATGCAAGCGCCCGGCGCTTTCCCGGTTATAAACAGCACCTTTGTATTCATGTGGTAAAATATCTTTGCCAATATTGAAATTCATTATTCTTGCACCATTGGTATATTATCTATATGTACTGTTTTGCTGAAAGAAACAGTTTCTGCATGCGGATTTGTTCCAATAACAGAATTTCTTAACATATCCGCCGACACTAATGCTGACAATTTTGTTCCAGCAATATCAGTTTCATGTTGCGTTGTTTCCATATCATGTCGCACTTCTCTAAGATTATTATTTTGTACACGATAACATACCTGTAAAAAAACAATCATAAACACAACGCCCATCAACATAGCGATGCCTATATTAAACATTTTTTCGTCGTCACGCATGAATACAATCCTTCCTTGCTATATATTCTATCACAAATTATGAAAAAAACTAATCATAGATTGAATGCCATTTAATCGCGATGCACCAAAGTGCAAATTCAAACTGTTAAATTCGTTTAATAAATCCAGATTTCGTATTTCTTCATGTGTTTTACCAGCAACCATAGCCAAAATAATCGCGACAATACCACGAACCATCATTGAATCAGCGACACCATAAAAACGCCCGTCCTTTTCACATATTTCAACAAACGATGCGCACCCGGTAATTTCTGTACATTTAGCATTAGTTGGTACAGGTTCAAGATTTTTTCCAATATCCATTACCAATTCTAATTTATCACTTGGATCTTCCAGAATAGATAAAGCGTGTTTTATATCATCATATGTCATTTTTTACCATCCCTGCTCTGTTAAATCCAGTTCAACACGCGCAGCATCACTCATTCGTGATAAATCCCACGCAGGATCCCATACCAATTTCACATTTACTGGTTTTCCTTCACTGACAGTTTCAACATTTGTTTTCACCTGATCCAAAATGTCTTCCATCATTGGACACGTTGGTGATGTAAAAGTCATTTCAATATAAACACTGTCTTGATTTATCGCGATATCGTAAATCAAACCTAAATCCCATATATTGACCGGAATTTCAGGGTCATACACTTTTTTTATTTCGTTAATAATAGCATCACGAGTCACAGTCATCTTATTTCACCAAATCTTTGATTACATCAACAACATATCGTGCATCATCCATTGTATTCCACGGACCGACAGATATACGAATACTGCCATCTATATTTAAATATTTATGTATCCATGATGCACACATGTTACCGACACGAACGCAAATATCGCGCGTCCCCAACATTGCCCCAAAATCTAAAACATGCATATTTTTCACAATAAACGAAAGCATACACGCATCACGTTTTGTGATAATTTTTACATTATCCAAATTTGATAATTCATCATACATATATTCAATCAAATCGTGTCCGCCATTCCAGTTTGATAAATATTTTACAGCATATGGCAAACCAATAATCTGTGTCAAAGGCAAAGTCCCTGCTTCAAATTTTTCAGGTGATTGGTTTAAAACTATGTTTTCAGGACTAATTATTCTGTTAACCATACCACCACCAAATTTATCAACATTCCAAACATCTGGTTTTTTAATATACAATACTCCAATGCCCGTATCTGCCCCAATTTTATGTCCGGAAAAACAAAGAAAATCACAATCAAATTTTTTAACATCTATTCTGTTATGTACAACATATTGCGCAACATCAACGATTATAATTGCATCTTGGTTTATTGTGCGAATTGTTTGTGTAATTGCAATAATATCCTGAGGAATGCCCAGCACATTTGACATGGCGGTTATAACATAAATATCAGCCTTTGGCATATGTTCAATATCTATATTCAAATCGTCATTAAGTGGAATATTAGTAATTTGACATTCACCTTTTTGTGCCAACATTTCAAACGGTAAACGTGCACTGTGATGATCTAAATCAGAAACAGCGACCATTGGACATTTATTAGAAATCGTATTTTTTATAATATTTACAATTCTGTTGAACGCATCAGTTGTACCAGACGTCCAAACAATATTTTCCACATTTGCACCAATGAAATCCGCCACAGTATGTCTGGCACCAGAAATCAACATGTCCACACCTTCTGCACGGGAACATATTCCACGTCCAGCATTAGCATATTTGTTTGCCAGAAAATCGATTTCAGATTCAATCACAGATTGTGGTTTTAACCAACTGGCAGCTGCATCAAAATACACGAATTTTTTCATGTCGTTTTTCTCTTGCTTTTTTCTGTGATTATAATAGACTTGAACGAAATATCAACAACATAAGGAGAAAAAAGATGGCACTGAAACACGCTAATGATGAAACGTTCGATTCAATGGTCGCACAGGGTTTAACTTTGGTGGATTTTTGGGCTTCTTGGTGTGGTCCTTGTCAAATGTTTGGCCCAATATTTGAAAGTGTATCCGAAAGCGAACCTGACGTGAATTTTGTAAAATTTGAAATTGACGATGTAAATCGACGCAGTCCTGCAAAATTTGGTATTCGCAGCATACCAAGCGTTTTGGCTTTTAAAAACGGCGAATTAAAAGAAGCGCGTACTGGTTTAATGGACGAAGAAACCCTTCAACAATGGATTCAAGAATTAAAGGCATCATAAAATGGTAAAAAAGAATTATAAAAATATCGAATTGGCACCAAAATATGTTCCAAAAAAATCTGAACCATATATGTGCCCTGAACAATTAGCATATTTTTATCAGTTATTAAACACTCAACGTGACGAATTGATGGATGACCGCGCATCCGTATTAAATGATGTTCGTATGGCTGAAAAAAATGAAACTGCTGGTGTTGGTGATGAACAAGATCAAGCAGCTGCAGAACAAGAAATCACAATGAATTTGCGTATGTCTGAACGTAATACAAATTTATTACAAAAAATAAATGCAGCCCTTGAACGTATTGAAAACGGCACTTTCGGATACAGTGTTATATCTGGCGATGAAATCGGCCTGCAAAGAATGCTGGCGCGTCCATTGGCCACAATGACTGTTGAAGAACAGGAAGAATACGAACAAAGAAAACATTAAAAAAATACCGCCAGTTTGGGCGGTATTTTTTTATATTACAATAATTTTATTTCTTTTTTGCAGCCGGCTTTTTCTTGGCTGGTGTTTTTTTTGGTTCATCTTTCATTTCTTTCTTGAAAGTTTTAATTCCGCTTGCAATATTTTTAGCAATCGAAGGAATCTTTGCAGATCCAAACAAAACCAATATAAGAATAACAATTATTATTATTTCTGTCCCACCTGGCATACTCATGATTCTCCCCTTTTATTATTTTGTTACGTAACAATCAAGACCATCTGATTTTGCATTTCTGCAAAAACCATTTGCGTCATTTGCATTTTGGAATGCCACACGCAATCTGTATGTTGTTTGCCCTTTAACCTGGGCAGCCAAGATAACGAATTGTTTGCCCGAAAACAAACTGCTGTGAGATGCACGTATTTTTTGTTCTGCTGCCTGGGCCAATGCACGTGTACTGTATGAACCAAATTGAACATATACACTGCCTGTTGATGTTGCAACTGGTTTTGGTGCTGGTGCAACTGCTTTTTTCACAGGTGCAGGTTTCGCCACAGGTTTTGTTGCAGGTTTATCAGGATTAAATGTCACTTCTTTTCTGTCGCTGACCACACGGACAGGGGTACCATTTGTTTCTACAGGTTTTGTTTCAACCGGTTTCGCCTCTGGTGTTTTTTGTTCTGGTTTAGCTGCCGGAACGGCTTCCACTGGTTTTGCAGGAACATTCAAATCTGCAACAGGTGCAGGAACCGCTTCAACTTTTTCAACAGGTGTATCTAAATCAACATTTACTGTTGTACCCGAATCGCCACCGATACGTGCAACAACTATCCATGTTGCCAATACGATAATCGCGATACCAACCCCCATCAAAAGCCATGGTTTCTTTGGACGTGGTGTTGTAAACGGTGCTGCCTCTGGCAACGTGTCTACTTCCGCGTCCTGTTCTAAATCTAATAAATCTAAATTTTCATCCTGGTCCATGATTTCCCCCATTTTTGAATTATCATGGATATATTATATCATAAAAAAAGCACAAACCAAAATTATTTTGGCATATTTCCAAAATTAGGTGGAACAATTAATTTATGATTTTCTTCAATAACAGGTTCATTTTCACATTTACAACATCCAGCCACCGTAACGACAACCGAACACAATGCAACAAATAATAATATTTTTTTCATGTCCTTTTATTCCTTATATATATAAGGGCGCGAAAAATCGCGCCCTGTTTTTTTATAACGGCATCTTAATCGCGTTTTTCATATATTCAACAAATTCAGCCAGTGATTTAACTTCCTGACCTTCTTTGCCAAGATAACGCAACGTAACCGATTTATCTGCCATTTCTTTTTCACCGACAACTGCGATGATTGGTGTTTTTGACAATGATAATTCACGAACTTTATAATTCACTTTTTCATCACGCAAATCACCACGTGCATTTACACCTGATTCTTTCAGAGATGAAACAACTTCGTCCGCATAATCTTTATATTTTTCAGATACAGGAACGACAACCACCGGTTCTGGTGACAACCATAATGGTAATGCCCCACCCGTTGATTCAAGCAATATTCCCATAAATCTTTCAATAGATCCTAACATTGCACGATGCAACATAATTGGACGATGTTTTTCGCCATCTTCGCCAATATAAGATAAATCAAATCTTTCTGGCAAATTCATATCCAATTGGACCGTACCACATTGCCATACACGTCCCATAGAATCTTTTAAATAGTTGTCTATTTTTGGTCCATAGAACGCAGCGTCATTTTCTGCAATCTCGTATGCGATTCCGTTCTTTTCCAACGCGTTTTTAAGCGCGCCTTCCGCTTTATCCCAAACTTCATCACTTCCTATACGGAATTCAGACAATGGACGCGTTGCTAATTTCATCGTGATTTTATCAAAACCAAATTTCCCATAAATATCTTTGATGAAACGTAAAATTTTTACAACTTCATCTTCCAACTGATCTTCCGTACAAAAGATATGGGCATCGTCTTGAGTAAATTCACGAACACGCATCAAACCAGCCAACGCACCTGCAGCTTCGTAACGATTTACTTTACCAAATTCTGCCAAATACAATGGCAAATCTTTATATGATTTCAAACCATTACCAAATACCAACATGCCGCCAGGACAAGACATAGGTTTCACACAGAAAACTTTGCCATCTTGGGTTGTACCAGAATAATTGTGCGCACCATATTTTGCCCAATGTCCTGATTTTTCCCATAAACATCTGTCCATCACAGAAGGCGTTGATATTTCAAAATACCCTGCCTTTTCCTGACGTGCGCGAATATATTCAATTAATTTACGATAAATTTTATATCCTTTGTCATGCCAAAAAACAGCACCTGGGGCATATTCTGGTTCAAAATGGAACAAATCCATATCTTTACCCAGTTTACGATTGTCACGCGCAGCCGCTTCTTCCTGCATTTTCAAAAATTCTTCCAATGCTTCTGCGCTTTCAAATGCATCAACATAAATACGTTGTAACATTTTGTTTTTCGAATCGCCTTTCCAATATGCACCTGCAACACTTCTTATTTTGAAACCATCTTTTGGTAAATCTTTAGAAGACGCAACGTGTGGACCACGGCAAAGATCTGTAAAATCACGGAAAGAATAAACAGATAATACTTCGCCATTTGCATCATATTCATTCAACCATTCCATTTTATATGGTTGGTCTTTAAATAATTCTTTGGCTTCATCTAACGATATTTCACGTCTGTCAAAACGACCATCAGATTTAATCAAAGATTTCATTTCTTTTTCAATAGCTGCAAAATCTTCTTCGCTGAAACGGTATTCTGTATCAAAATCATAATAGAAACCGTTTTCAATTGCAGGACCACCTGCAAATTTCACATCAGGATGTAATTTTTGCACAGCTGCCGCCATCACATGTGCCAATGAATGACGGATTATTTCAATAGGATAAGACATAATTAACCTTCTTTTTTATTTTATAAATTTTATTAAATTGCTTGCTTATTATAGTACGTGCGAAAAATAATCGCAATATAGAAATCTAGACCCCCAAAGGGGTTGTAGTTGTAGCTGTGAAGATAAATAACTTATAAAACATGTCCGTATTTTATTACAAGAAAAAACAAAAGTCAAAAAAAATCCGCCGTATTGGCGGATTTTTTTACTAATTCAAACCATTTATTAAATTTTGAATTCTTTCGATACTCTCTTCATCATTCAGAGCAACAGCGATAGCAAATGCAGATTCTAAATCTGTCTTTGCCGCATCTGTTTTACCCAAATTCAAATTCAATGCAGCAGATTTTTCGAAATAAGCCATCGCATTGCTTGATTGCATTTCACGTTCTTCTTGGGTTGGTGCTGCCTGGATTTGTTCACTGATTATACGAACAGCAGAAGTGTAATCATTGACCGCGCTTTCATAATCGCCCATCGCAGTGTACGCTTCTGCACGTTCAGCATAAACATTTGCAGAAACACTGCCTTCTGAACGTGCAAGTGAATTTGTATAATCAGCGATTGCCCCCTGCCAATTTTTCAACCATAAATTCAATTGACCACGTTTTGCATATAAATTACGCATATTCAAAATATCAGATGGCTTCATAGATTGTGCAGCCAAAGCGTTATTTATATCTGCTAATGCAGCTTCATAATTTTCAAGACGTGTATTCAACAACGATCTGTCATAGAAAGCAACCGCGTTCATACCGTCAATTTCAATGGCAGAATCAAAATCTTCCAATGCTTTTTGATATTCCCCTGTTTGCATATATGCTTCACCACGAAAAGCATACAGATTAGAAGATGCATTTGCATCAACCGCAGCATTTAATTCTGTAATTGCTTCCTCAATATTGCCAGCAATCAATTTTTCTTTTGCAGAAGCGATATAATCATCAGGTTGTATTAAAGCTTCTTCTGTGACAACAACATTTCTTGGTGCAGGATGCAAAAATTCATGACTGCGTCCAATAATATAAAAAGTTATCGCAATAAAGAACAAGATAATAAACCAATAAACATAAATCGTCCACGACCAAACGCTGCTGGCACAGCATGGTTCTTTTGCAACGATTTTCTTTGTTGCTGGTTGTACTTTTTTTGTGTTTTTTGCTTTTTTCATAAAAAACTCCCTCTCTTCATATTTATAATTTTAGCAATTTTTTTAAGCATGCGTCAATTGTTTTCTTATCTATTTCTAAAATTTTTCCAACACCTAAATCACCCAATACAAACGATCCATACGAAATACGATGTAATGCCTTAACAGGCGAACCAATATGTTTCAAAACGATTCGAATTTCGTTCTTTTTACCCTCTTCTACTGTGACTTTTAAATTATGTTCATCTATTGTTTCTATTTTCATAGGGCGATATTTTATACCATCAACAACCACACCATGACGTGCGATATCTAAATTATTTTTTGAATATTTATCAACAGTAGCAATATAAGTACGCGGAATATGATTTTTAGGCAAAGACATTTGTCTTGCCAATTCACCATTGTTGGTTAAAAGCAATAAACCTGTTGTTTTAAAATCAAGACGACCAATGTATTTTAAATTTCTATATTTTTTATCCAATACATCATATATAGTTTTACGCCCCAACGGATCTTTTGTTGTTGTCATAGTGTTAAGTGGTTTATAAAACATATATAATTTTGTTTCATTTGATTTTTCTATTTCAATACCATTTACACAAATTTTTTCATTTCCATCAACAAAGAATACTGGCGTATCTATAATCTTTCCATTCACAGATACAACACCAGATTTAATTAAATCTTCTGCGCTACGACGCGAAGCAACGCCAGAATCAGATAAAAATTTTGCTAAACGTGTACTCATTTATCTAACACCTTTGATACAGACACAACCGCAGCAACTTCTGCACGTAAAATTGTTTGACCCAGCGATAAACCTTTTACACCTGATGCGTCCATTTTTTCAAATTCAGACAATGAAAAGCCACCTTCGGGTCCTATAAAAACTCGATTCCCAGAAACAGTTTGTTTTGTGCCTTTTTTACCATGTGCGAATCGTTCGTCCGCAACAATCAAATTTGTTAAATCTAATTCTTCAAATTTAATTGGATTGCGTAATTCTGGTACACTGTTACGACCAGATTGTTCAGATGCTTCTGTTATAATTTTCTGCATACGTTCCCAATTTACATGATGTGCAACTGTGCGTTCTGTTATAACAGGTTGCAAAACAGCAACACCCATTTGTGTCACCATATTTAACATTTCGTCCAGCTTTTTAATTGGTGCAAAACAAAAAATCAAATCATTACTTGGGTCGACATGATCTGTTTGTTCACCAATAATAATATTTTTATTATCATCACTAAGTGCCGCCGTATATTCCAACCCAGAATTAAAAACCAAACAATCATTTCGACGCATAACATGACGCAAATAATGAACAATATCTTTATCAACAGGCAATGATTTTCCAGATTCTATTTTATCTTTGATATATATTCTTGGTATATTTTGCATTTTTAAATCTTTTGGTATAAAAAGGTTTATTTTTATGATATAATAACAATCATGGCAATAAAGTTCAACATTTTCTCTAGCAGTGGCAAAGGCAAAGGTTTAAAGATCTTTGAATCAAGCGCATACAAAGAACACGAACAGGCACCTGTGGCTCGTAAATTTTGGAATATGCGCTGGAATGTCGGTATTTGGTTGATATGCGCATTCGCGTTTGGGCTGTCTTTTGCTGTTGAACATATATGGCGTTATGGATGGGGAATTGCCACACAACATTGGGTTATTATATATATAAAGAATATGTTTATGACGCTTGGTATGTCTGTTATAGCAGAAATACCATATTGGATTGCACGCACTATGCAACACCCAGACATTGCGTCCATAACACCATTATTACCAATAATCGCATATTATTTCTTGGTTGACGATACATTAAAGGCCGAATTTAACCCGGCTGGCAAAGACAATTACGATGAAAAATCTTCCCGCAAAGCAACCGTCGATGATATTAAACAAATGGCTGCAGATTTCAAAAACAAAGAAGGTTTATTCCATGGTTTCATGATGGTATTGGGGTATTTCAAGTACAAGGGTAAAGATACACCATTAATGATGGATGAATGTTTGTCTGCCTTGTGCGTTGCACCTCCAGGAACTGGTAAAACAACCGGCGTTATAGTTCCAACTATTTTGGACTGTGATGGGGTATCCATGATTATTAACGATCCAAAACCAGAATTAAAACAAAAAACTTCTGCATATCGTGCAACTATAGGTCCTGTATTTATTATGAATTGGGCGGGTCAGGACGAACCAGAACGTGGTATATATTACCCATCATGGAATCCATTGTCACCTGAACATGTTCCGTATAATCCAGAACAACGCGATTTGTATATCGATGCCATTTGCAAAGTTCTGGTTCCAGACGCAAAAGGCGCAAATGCAGATCCGCACTGGGCGAACACTGGACGCGCAGGATTATCTGGATTGGTCAATTTTATTGTATCCAAGGTTGAACGTGCAAAAGCTGATGATTATTTTTATGCACGTATAAATAACGGAACATTTAACAGTGATGACGCCGCTGTTTTGGGTGATTATTATTTATCCATGATGAATGATCCAAATGCGTACGCTGCATATTCTTTGTTACAACGTGGTGAATTAAATACAACAAATTATGTACATGTTGGAACATGGGCTCACATTCCAGATGCATGGCATGGCAAAGAAGCATCACTTTCTATGATTCTTGATTGGTTGACATCAAGTCAGGTTGCAATTGCCGAACAAATGGAAGAACGCAGACGTCAGGGCGACCAAATGGTTATGATGGCAGACCCAATGAAAGATTTATTATTAGAAGCAGTCGAAGAAGCGCGTCGTTTTTCGTACGCACATCGTGCAGTATCGGAATTAACACAATTAGCGAATACCCCAGATAAAGAACGCGGATCTATATTATCAACAATGGTTGAAGGGTTAGCGATATTCCGTAATGCTGCCGTTCGCAACAGAACAAGTCATTCCGACTTCCATTTTGCTGATTTACGTGGAATGAAAGATCCGCGAGATGGTAAAATTAAACCAGTAAGTGTTTATTTATCCGTGAACTTGGTCGATGCCCAAGCAGTGAACCCTATTACTGCTATATTCATTGAACTGATGTCGAGTTATTTATTGGCACATACTCCAGACACCATTGTCGATGGTGAACGTGTTGGTCCATACCCTGTTTTGTTTGCTTTAGATGAAATGCCAAAAATGCAAAAATTAGATGCGGTTATTCAGGGGCCAGATTTAGGTCGTGGATGCAAAGTATCTTATTTAATCATTGGGCAAGACATCCATCAGATTCAGGAAAAATATGGTGCAGATGCTGCATCAACAATTATATCAACAACCGCTGCAAAAATTGTTTTACGTCAAAATGATTTTGATACTGCACATAAATTTGTTGAAATGATTGGGATGAAAAAAACAGAAAAAATTGAAAAAGACAAAGACGGTAAAGAGGTAAAAAAGCCAAAAGAAGAATGGCTTTATACTGAAATGGATATCATGAAATTACCAAAAGATAAACAATTGGTTATTTATCAAGGTTGGTATCATCGCCCAATAGAAGCGACAAACATACAATATTATATGAACAAAACACCTATTCAGAAAAAACTTTTGGAAAAAATCGCGCTTGGTGAATCTTCACCATTACCTGAATTTTTAATTCCATCACATCATGCGATTATGGGCTACGAAGGAAATCCTTGCGTTTTAAATCCGCAAACAAAAGAAATAAAAATATTGGAACCTTTGCATTAATCGGTTTATACTAACCACATGCGCAAAATAATTATTATTTGTTTATTGTTTTTATACGGATGTGCCGCGACGGTACAATCACGTCTTGATAATATTCAAAATAATTTTGCAAAATCTGATTTTGAAATAACCGATGATTCAAATGCAAAAGATCAAAGCAATCTTGATTTGTTAATAAATGGGGCCGCCCTGTTCCATGCAAATAAATTCAAAGAAAGCGATTTAACTTTTGAAGAATTCAACAAAAGAAATTTGCACGAAACATCTTCATCTATTTCTCGTGAAGCCACTGGGCTATTACTTGGCCAGGCGGTCAATTCTTATAAACCATACATGATGGATTCTTTATTTGTATCATATTATCAAATATGGGATTTGTTGGCACAACAAGATTTCAATAATGTGCGTGTAGTAATAAATCAATCATATGAACGCCAAAAAAATATGTCACGACAATACGAAAAAATGATTGAAGAAAACAAAAACAGAATTTATGAAAATGAAGATATAAAAGAATTTATAAATAAAAACACTAGCGATTGGTTGGCGTTTCGTGAAATCATGAATCCTGCATTAATGTATTTGTCCGGAATATATTTTTTAGACAGTGGCGATTTTGATAATGCAATAACATATCTTAAACG
>OMQP01000014.1 GCA_900313285.1 uncultured Pseudomonadota bacterium | reverse complement strand
CTCAAAGGCATGGCGTAATTTACCTGATTTTAATAGTTTGACCGAAGAAGAATTAAAAATATTATACAGAGATTTGGCAGAAACATTTGCCAACATGTCTGCACACAGTGCAATTTTAGACGACAAAGCAAAAACATTTTTAAATAATCATTATGGTCCCAGAAAACTATTCAATGTTCCTGAAATTAATTCAGAAGCGAAAGCTCAAATAAGAGAACTGTTAAAACTGCTTTTTTCTGGTGATAATGAAATTGATAACGCAAGCGTTATGAATTACGAAGAATCTAAAATATTGGAAGCAGCACATCATAATTCAAGAAAATTAGATTCCCCAGAAGTTAAGTCTGCTATATATAACGTAATACAAAAAATCAAAGACAAATCAAATTATAGCCCTGATTTTGGTGGATTGTCCGATGGTGCTAAATCTAAATTTTTTGCATTAAGATTAAATTATATTCAAAAATCACTTCAAACAAACATTGAACCTGAACCAAACGATTTAAATCGTCTTAAAACTGAGGGTCCTGCAATATTCGAATCTTTATTCAAAGAGAAAGGAATATTGGAAGCTTTCAAAAAATATGAACCAGGCGACAAAATCGTTTCCGATCAAATTGATGCCGCATTAACAAACACCGATTATACTGGCAAGATAAAAAAAGACAGCTATATTGCGCCAACCTATAAAGATGCCGATCCAAATCTAAGACAAAAAATAGATAAAGGGTTCAAAAACTTTTACAGCGATGTGTTGAAAAAATTTGTGACGGTTCATCGTGCAAATATATTTATAAAACCAACATCCAAAGCAATATTTGCCGCAATTGATAAAGCAAAAATACAACCAACAGATAATTTAAATGCCCTTATAGATAAATCTAGCGATATAGAAAACGCATTACGAGGCAAAGAACCTTTTAAAGCCGCCGATCATTTTAAATGGTTAACAGAAAAATTATCTGTATACAAAAGTAACGGTTTATCAGATTCTATCGAAGGTGCGCTTCGTTGGGGATACCAAATGAATCGTATCGTTACAGAATTGATTAAAGAGGCCGTCAAAGACGGAAAATTGGAAGAAGCAAAAACCGCATTGGAAGTATTATCTGTTATGCAATATGGCACATTTACCAGTCGCACAATGGATGCGGTAAATGGTACCGATGTAAAAATCTTTTCAGATGGCGATTTGTCATGGAATAAAAACGAAGGTATTCGATTTGTCACTGGTGCAGTTGATAAAACAATGAAATTCGGATTGGAAGCAACAGGTTATCTTGCCACAGGAATAATTAACCGCGCTCGCAGAAGACATTCGATGTTTAATAATTCTGGCGAATTAAGAAACTTATCAGACCAAAGAAAGATTGCTCTTGCGGCACAAAGAACAGCTGATGAAAAAAAGAAAAAGGCAGACGACCGTGCAGATAATGTACAAATTCGAGATAATAATGCTGTCATAACGGCTGCTCGCACACATATCAAAGATACATATGCTGGTTTAACCATACGTCAGGCCCAATCATTCGTTAATAAACATGAAAACGAAATACGCACACAAAAAGCCCTTGCGGCAGAAGCCCTGGGCAGAATGGAAGATAATGAACAGGCACACAATGAATTTGAAACAAATCAAAAAATAGTAGAAGATTTTGATAAAATTCCAGATCGTATCAAAGAAGCAGAAAAAAGACAAAAAGAAATCAAAAAACAAATAGACGAAAGACATGCGATATTGTCCAGCAAGGGCGCATACGGAACCTATAATGATCCAATTACAGGCACTCCTATGTCAGAAACAGCGGCTGCAGATTATGAAGTCCAGTTAAATGATGAAATACGTCAATTAAGGGCAGAATTTGATAATGTTAGTGCCCAAATAGAACAATTAAAACACAAACAGGCAGATCCTGCCGAAAAGAAAAAACGAGATGATGCCGACGCAAACAAAGCAAAACATAAGGCAGGAAATGATGCTTATTTAGCCGCAAAAACCGATTACGATAATGCGCAAGCTGAATTTGAAAAACTGTCAACAGATGAAAAATATCTGGACATAGAAAGCACATTAACACAATACAGCGACGCGAAAGAAGCCAAAGAAAAAGCCAAAGAAGCGAAACGTTTACGCGAAACCGAATGGCAAAAATGGGATCAAAAAAATCGTAACGATTATGAATATTTGATGGCATATTGGGATTTCTTGCAAACAGGACAAACAAAAAGTATGTTTCACTGGAGCACAAAAGCGCTACAGAAAAAAATGGATCAGAAAAACGCGAATGGAAGAACACAAATCGAACAAATGTTTGAAAATTATAAAGCAAACAATTATTGATTTTTGTGTTAATTTGTGATATAATGATGGTCAATCAGACGGCAGATATCTGCCGTCTTTTTTTATTTTCCAAACATTTTTAACTAAAAGGATTTAATATGACACGAATTCTGCAGATTCGTCGCGGCACGTCCGCACAAAATGATAATTTCACCGGGTTAAATGGTGAAATAACTATGGACACAACAAATAAAACGGTACGTATTCATGATGGTGAAACATTGGGTGGTTTTGCCCTGGCCCGTCATGACGAAATAGATACAGAACCATTTGATATAAATGATGTATCGGCTGATTTTTGGACTGCACTTTTTGCAACATATCAAACACACAGTGTTATTCATTCTGAATCAACAGGTTTGTTATCTGTGCCATCTGCAAATTTCATGGATATAACATTCACGTGTACACAAATGCCATTTCGTGCAGAAATTATTTTGGTATGCCAATCACCTGAAGCTGGCTACAGCATAGATGATGAAGTGCGTGCTTTTGGTGTTGGTAATTATGCCAATCCTGGAATAAACACATACCTTTCAAATGGCGTATTACATGGACGCTTTTTCTTAGGCGGACAACCAATTTGGGTGCTGCATAAAATTGACGGGACACAAACAAACATAACCAATAATAAATGGAAATTAAAAATGATTGTTTATTATTGAAATACATAAAATCATTTGCTATTGTTGCCATGTAAAAATAATTTAAGAAAGGATAAAACATGTACATACTTGCTTTGAATTGTGGTTCATCATCCCTGAAATACCAGGTTTTTGATGCAGATACTAAAACAGCCGTCGTTGGCGGAAACGTTGAAAAAATTGGTTTACCAGATTCTTTTGTGACACAAAAATATCCAGACGGTCACAAAGATAAAAAAGTCACAGAAATGAAAGACCACAAAGAAGCATTAAGTGTTGTTATGCAAATGTTACGTGAAGCTTCTATTGATATGAACGAAATTGGTGGCGTTGGTCATCGTGTTGTTATGGGTGGTGATAAATTTGCTTCTTCTGTCGAAGTCACAGATGATGTTATCAAAACTTTGAATGAATTGACACCATTGGCACCATTACATAACCCGAGTGGTGTTTTGGGCATTGTTACAGCACAACAATTGTTACCAAACGCAAAACAAGTTGCTGTATTTGATACTGCATTTCACCAAACAATGAAACCTGTATCTTACCGTTATCCTGTTCCAAAAGAATGGTACACAGAATTAGGCGTTCGCAGATACGGTTTCCACGGAACATCACATTTGTATGTTTCTAAACGCGCGGCAGCCATGTTGGGCAAACCAGCCAGCGAATGCAATTTAATCACTGCACACATTGGTTCTGGTGCATCTATCACAGCTATCCGTAATGGTGTATCTGTTGATACATCTATGGGTATGACACCAACAGCAGGATTGATGATGGGAACACGTTGTGGCGATATCGATCCATCTATTCCATCATACGTTGCAGCTCGCAAAGGTTTACCAATCGAAATGATTCAAAATGAATTGAATAAAAAATCTGGTTTGATGGGCGTAACAACATGCTACAGCGATGGTCGTGATGTCAAAGAAAACCAAGAATGTAATGATGATTGCAAACTGGCATTGGAAATGCAGGCACAAACTGTGAAAAAATTCATCGGTGCATATATTGCAGAATTAGGACATGTTGATGCATTGGTATTGACTGCTGGCGTTTGTGAAAATGATGAATACATGCGCGAAAAATTCTGTGAAGGATTGGAAGAATTGGGCATCAAAATGGACAAAGACGCCAATAAAAACATCAGCCGTGATGTTCCAGAAGCAGTTTTAAGCACACCTGATTCACGTATTAAAATCTTTAAGATTGCGACAAATGAAGAATTGGTAATCGTTGAAGATACATTGGCAATAATGAACGGCACATACAATGCCAACCATTTGAAAATGGATTATTCATTTGCAAAATAATGGATAAATTAGAAAAACACCGCCCGTTTGGGCGGTGTTTTTTTATTGAATTGAAAGGTTATTTTTTGCTAAATTTAAAGCATGGATAATGAAATCTTTGATTTTTTTAATACTGATTTACAATTCATACATGGCGTGGGGCCGGTATTAGCGGCAAAGTTCAATGATGTATTGGGCGGACGAAGTGTTTTGGATTTCTTGTTACATATACCATCTTATGTTCGTCCGCGCGAAATACTTGATTCTGTTATTGGGGCGCAAAACGGTGATACCATCACGATTTCACTGCAAATCAAATCTCACAAGAAAGGTGGTGTTTTTCGTGGTCGTCGCATGCCGACACAAATTGTATGCGCTGATAAATTTGCTGCACCTGTGACTATTCAATTTTTCAATACGAAATTTCTTGATTATTGGACCGAAAAATTGCCAATCGGTCAATGGCGAATTGTCAGCGGTAAATTAGATTACAATAATCGCGGTGGTGCAATAATAAATCATCCTGACTTTATTGAAGTTCCAGAAAACGCCTATAAGATTCCAAAACACCAGGCAATATATCCATCTGGCGAAGGGCTAACCCAGAAAACATTTTCTGCAGTACGCGACCAAATTTTCAAAATAATGCACGAACGAATTGCCGCATATAAATTAAGCGAAAGAATGCTGGAATTTTTGGATGCATTGGAACATGTTCATTATCCAGAAACAAATGAAGATTTGGCTCCAAATGGAACATATATGGCTAAATTAGCATATTGCGAATTATACGCACACCAAAGTGCTATTGCCATAAACAAACGAAATCGTACTGAATCAAAAATCACCAGACCGGTGCGCATAAAGAAATATGATTTAATACCTAAATTCTATGAGATATTACCATTTGAATTAACCGGTGCCCAACAACGCACAATAGATGAAATATTTACTGATTTTCAAAAACCAATTCCTATGATGCGTTTGGTCCAGGGTGATGTTGGTTCGGGAAAAACCATGGTTGCAATGGCTGCGATGGTAAAAATGGCAGAAACAGGCGCACAATCTGTATTGTTGGCCCCAACAGATACTTTGGCCCAACAACATTTTGCTAAATTAAAAACAATGTGTGATAAATTGGGTTTAGTATGTGATATTTTAACAGGTCGTGACAAAGGTGTAAACAGACGCGAAAAACTGATTTCATTAAAATCAGGTCGTACTAAAATTGCAATCGGTACACACGCACTTTTCAGTGCAGATGTTGAATATAAAGATTTAGGTTTGGTTATAATCGACGAACAACATCGATTTGGTGTGTCACAACGAACAACTATGCGCGCCAAAGGAAATCATCCTGATATGTTGGCATTATCTGCAACCCCTATTCCACGCACTCTTTCAATGACCGTTTATGGAGATATGGATATTTCGATTATAAATGAAAAGCCGGCTGGCCGTATACCAATCAAAACAACAAAATTACCGATTGAACGCGTTGATGCACTGGTTCAACGCATTGCACCCCAGGTTCAAAATGGATCAAAAGTTTTCTGGGTTTGTCCATTGGTCGAAGAATCTGAAATTTCAGATATGACTGCTGCAGAAGAGCGTTATGAAGAATTAAAAAAACATTTTCATGGAACCGGTCTTTGTCATGGTCAAATGGATAAAAAACAACGCGACAAAGTTATGGAAGAATTCGCAGATCCAAATTCACAAATGCGCGTTTTGGTTTCTACAACAGTAATAGAGGTTGGCATTGATGTTCCATCGGCAACTATTATGGTAATTGAAAATGCAGAAAGGTTTGGTCTGGCGGCCCTGCACCAATTACGTGGTCGTGTTGGGCGCGGTAATTTACAATCTTATTGTATATTACTTTATGGTAATAATGTCAGCCCAGACGGAATAAAGAGATTAGATGTATTATGTGAAACAGACGATGGTTTTGTAATCGCAGAACAAGATTTAATGATGCGTGGTGTCGGCGAATTACTGGGCACACGTCAAAGTGGTTGGATACAATATCATTTTGTAAACTATCGCGAACATCGGGATTTATTCAAATTGGCACAAACCGCTGCTGTGAATAATAATAGCGAAGACGAAGATTGGGCAAAAACATTACGTCAAATATTTAACTGTTCAACTGTTGCGGGGGCATAATGAAGCATATATTTGCAATTTTAATGGTTTTGTTATTTGCGTTCAATGCAAACGCAGCCACACTGATTAACGATACAGAAATCGAAAAAGAAATTACTGAAATCATTTTACCAGTGGCACATGCAGCAAACATAGATTCAAAAAGATTGAAAATCTACATCGTTCGTGATGATGATTTTAATGCTTTTGTCCGTGGTGGCGAAGATGTGTTTATTTATACAGGATTACTTAAAAGAATTAAAAATCCAAATGCATTACGTGCTGTTGTTGCACATGAACTGGGTCATACTATCGGTGGTCACATGGTACAAATATCTGCGCGCATGCATGATGAAATAATACGCACTATGATTATTCAGGCATTGGGGGTTGGTTTAATGGTTGCCGGCGGAAATCCGACCGCAGGTGCGGGTGTAATGGCTGGTGCAACAGGTATCGCACAACAATCATTACTTTCTTTTTCGCGTGACGAAGAACGCATGGCAGATGATATGGCTGTCGATTTAATGGTTAAATCAAATAACGATCCAAATGGTCTGATAACTGTATTTGAACAAATGCGTGATATGCATGGCGAATTAGAAACGCGGGTTAACCCAAATCGTATAAATCACCCATTAACCAGAGAACGTATAAACAACGCAAAAACTAAAATCAGTAAATTAAAAAAGATTCCAACAAAATCACAATCACAAATAAAAAATGAAAATGATGAATATGAAATATTGCGCGCAAAGTTGATTGGATATTTGGACAACGATAAAAACGTAATTACAACATATCCATATTCGAATAAAACGGACAGCGCAATTTACGCGCGTGCAATTGCTAACATGCGTGGTGGCGATTTAAAGACCGCAAAGACAGGCACTCAGACACTGATAAAACGCAATCCAAACAATCCATATTATTATGAATTATTGGGAGATATTGAATACCAATTTGGTGCATACGATGACAGTGTTGAAGCATATGAAAAAAGTTTAGAATTATCAAAAAACGCACCTCAAATCGAAACTGCTTTGGCTTTGGTATTATCTGAAAGAAATAAACCTGGCGACAAACAACGTGCCACCGAATTATGCAAACATGTAATTTTAATTGAACCTGCACCATTACCATATTGGATATTGGCACGTGTCAGTGATGGCGGTGTATCTGATTGGGCAATGGCAGAATTTTATAATATGAACGGTGATAAAGCGAACGCAAACAAATACGCAAAATCTGCCCAGAAAAAATCAAAGAAAGATTCCCCGGAATACATTAAATCTGGCGATATATTGAAAAAGTAAAAAGGTTATTTTGTCATACTATAAAGCGCTGCACGAAAAGCTGAAAATTTAGTTCCACTTTTTGATACGTATTTTCCACACCAATCTGAACAAGCCCGAACACAATCCCAATCATCATTCGTCGTAGAAGGAGTAGTCGTCATATATACAAAATTTGATGATTGAAAATTACATTCAGCGTTGTCTTTTGTATATTTATCTATTCTGCACCAACAATATTGTCCACTGCCAAAAGATGTTAATACTGATTCTGTTGCGCTCCAATTTGAACTATCATTATTCCATGTAGCCGTATTGTTATTTCCCACTTTTTTACTACATTTTGCTATTCCTCTGATTATTCCATAATCAAATTCAGCTGCCCATTGTCCAGGTTGAGTCAAACCGTATTTTTCAACATTTCTTTCACCAGTTATCCTTGCATCATATGTTATTTGTTTTTCCCCATAGTCAATACCTGCTATACTGGTGTCTTGTTTCGTTAAATTACATTGTATTGCCGGCATCCTGAGTTGCCAGCCCTTAAATGTATATCCTGTTTTTTCTGGGTTCGTTGATGGTAATGTTATGCCACCATCGTATGTACATGTATTTGATGATAATTTTGTATCACCATTATACCAATCTATTGTTAATGTGTTTGCCGTCCAATCTGCTTCCAAATTTGCGGGACCGGTTGCGGTACCCAAAGTTGATTCGACACAATCGTTTGTCGGACTTGGCTGTATATGGTTATTTGAATCTTTTGCGTATGTGGGGGTTATTATCGCTATTGCGATTATGGATAATATTATTTTACAAAGACACCCGTGTGTGTGTGTGTGTGTGTGTGTGTGTGTGTGTGTGTGTGTAGATTTCTGCGGCTTTCATGACTTTATTCCCCCTTTCCTTTCGTTCTATTATATCACAAATGGGGGTGGTAAAAAAGTGGAAAAATTAAACCGCCCGTTTGGGCGGTGTTTATTTTATATTCATCTTATTTTATCCAATCAATTTTTTCCAAAGTGATTGTTTCTTTGGTTGTTTTTTGATTGGTTTACGATGACGTGGTGCTGTTGTTGTCACACGTTTTGCATCGTTATGTTGTGCGTTTTTCTTTTTCGCATCAGTAGATGGTTCGTGTGCATCCAAAACATCGTCTGTTTTGACTGTTTCAACCGCAACGCGTTGTATTGAATATTGATCGATATTCATCAAACTGTCATCACCAACGATAACTATTTCTGTTTCGAATTCTTTTTCCATCGCTGCCAATTCAGCGCGTTTTTGATTCAACAGATAAATAGCAACATCGCTTGGTACTGTCATAATTATCTTTTGTGCAGGTTTTGCCAACAATTTTTCCTGAAGATGACGGAACAAGATAATAGATGCAGTTTGAATAGATGGAACAACGCCCGCCCCCATACAGTGTGGACATACGACATACGAAGATTCAATGAAAGATGAACGCAAACGCTGACGTGATAACATCAACACACCAAATGCGTTAATCTTTGCAACCTGGGTACGTGCGCGGTCATGTTTCATAACCTCGCGCATTTTTTGTTCCAATTTGCGATTATTCTTTTCTTCTTCCATATCGATAAAGTCAATTGCAACAATACCCGCCAAATCACGCAAACGTAATTGTAATGCAATTTCTTCGGCTGCTTCTAAATTAGTATTTAATGCAGTTTGTTCGATATCTTTTTCTTTGATTGCGCGTGATGAATTAACATCGATTGTCACCATGGCTTCTGTTTGGTTAATAACAATTGAACCACCAGATGGCAATACTACGTATGGTCCGTGCAATCCTTCCAATTGTTTTTCAACGCCGGCCTTGGTCATCAAAGGAACGGCAGCATCTTTGTATTGAACCAACTGTTTGCGTGGTGCTTTGCCATACATTTGTTGGAAATACGTTTTTGCTTCATCATATGCTTCTTGACCCTGGACATACATAACATCTTCTTTGTCGGAAATAAAATCGCGAACGACACGACGCAACAAAGAATCTTCGGTATGAATTGTCACCGGTGCAACAGATTCCAAAGTTGTTTTACGAATATCGTTCCAAAGACCAGTCAAATATTCGTAATCTTTTGTGATTTCTTCCGCATTTGCATCCTGGGCGGCAGTTCTTAAAACAACTGTCATACCTTTTGGTATTTTTAATTCATGTAAAATAGTGCGCAATCTGGCGCGTTCTGCTTTATCAGAAATCTTTTTTGAAACACCATAGCTGTTACGTTTTCTGGAATTAGGCATCAACACAGCAAAACGACCAGCCAATGACAAATATGTTGTCATGGATGCACCCTTTTGTCCGCGTTCTTCTTTTACGCCCTGGACCAATAAAATTTGCTTTGGTTTGATTACATCCTGAATTTTGAATTCACGTGCACGTTTGATAAATTCTTTGTTATCTTCACCAGCACTGTGGTCATCATATTCTGTGATTTCATCTTCTTCTTCATTTGGATCATCATCGTCATCAACGATGTTGGCATGCGCCAATTCCAATAACTTTTTCTTTTGTTCAGGTGTGACCTGGTAATAATCAGGATGTATTTCAGAAAATGGCAAGAAACCATTTTTACCCGTTCCATAATCTACAAACGCTGCCTGAAGCGACGGTTCAACACGAATAACCTTGGCCAGATAAATGTTCCCTTTTATCTGAGGTTTTGTTGTTGTTTCTACGTCAAAATCAGACACACGATTTGTCGCGGTATCTACCACCACCACACGTGTTTCTTCTGGATGAACACCATCCACATATATCTTTTTTGACATTTAATAATCCTTTTGTGTTTGGGGCGTATAAAACAGACACAATCCGTTCCTGTGGGGCAATCCCGCCCATGCCAAGGATGCACGCAACGATAAACAAAAGCGCGACTCGAATTACAGTAAAAAGTGATATAACTAACACTTCTTTACCCCGTTTTATACAACATCGTAAAGGATAGCAAATGGCTACTTTAAAGGCAAGGTGTTTTTATTTTTCGTCTTGAATTTTATGTTTTTTATGTGGCAATGAAATGTGTGGCATTTTTTGTTTGGCTTCTTCCAACCATCTTTTCATGCGCGCACGCAACCAACGTTCATAAATAAAGAACAATCCGCCAACCCCGATTAAGGGCAAAACATAATAAATTATTCTGTATGCCAGCAATGCACCAAAAATGTTTGCTTTATCTACACTTTCAGGCAATGCCACCATGAATACAGATTCAAAAACACCGATACCACCAGGTACCTGGCTGAAAACACCAGCCACCATCGCTATCACATATAATCCAATAAATATACCAAAAGGCATATCAATATATGGATTTATACAGAAATAAAGAACCAGTCCAGCGCAAAGTGCATCCATTATCCCCAAAAATGTTTGAACGACAGACATTCCAAACGATGGAATATGGAACTTTATTTCACCGATACGAATACTCTTATTGTAAAACATGATTGATATTAAATAATACGCCAATATCACAGACGCACATAAAATAAACAATCCGTTTACGCCAAATGATGCGCCCGCGCTTTGTGCAAACATATCGTGGGGCACCAAGAAATAACCGATAACCGCTATTGCGGCATATCCAAGAAAGAAAGTAAAACCAGAAAAAGTCAGCATTTTTATAATGTCAGAACCCGGAACACGCCAACGTGTATATAAACGATATCTTATTGCGCCACCACTGACCACTGCATGACCGGCATTGTTAGATATAGCAAATCCCAACATACCCGCCAACATCCATTTCCACCATGATACTTTGCGTCCAACGTAATCCAGCGCCAAATAATCATACAAAGACAGCGCAATATAACCACATAAACATGCAATACACGCAAAAACCAAATTAGCAAATGGTATGTGCCAAAGTGCGCGCGCAATATCCATCAACGAATAATTACGCAGTTGCCAATAAAGCATACCTGCTGCAATTACAAAGAAGAAAAGTCCCGCGTAACTGATAAGTTTCTTTAAAAAACGCTTCGTTTTAACTGACATATCTATCTCTTGCAGGGGAAATGTTAGCACCCAACAAACCAAAAAGCAAATTGTTTATTTTTCCTGTAAAAATCCGCCAGATTGCATCTGCCAAAGTTTATAATAAACACCTTTTTTACGTAATAAAGCCGCATGTGTCCCCTGTTCCACTATGACACCTTTATCCAGAACAACTATACGGTCCATATTACGAAGAGTTGATAAACGGTGTGCAATTGCAATTGTTGTACGCCCACGTGACAATTTATCGAATGATTTTTGAATTGCCATTTCTGTTTCACTGTCCAGCGCAGATGTTGCTTCGTCCAAAACCAAAATTGGCGCATTTTTCAAAAACGCACGGGCAATCGCAATACGTTGTCTTTGACCACCCGATAACTTAATACCGCGATCACCAACCATAGAATCATAACCTTTGTCAGTATCCATGATAAATTTGTCTGCAGATGCCTTTTTACCGGCCGCCCTTATTTCCTTGGCAGATGCACCATATTTACCATAACCAATATTATCAGCGATTGTTCGATTAAACATTGTTGGTTCCTGAGGGATAAAAGATATATTTTCACGCAACGAATTTTGTGTTACATCACTTATGTCCTGGCCATCTATTATAATATTTCCATGTTGTGGTTCATAAAAACGCATTAACAAATTCACCAATGTAGTTTTACCAGCACCTGATGATCCAACAAGACCGACACGTTCACCTGGCTTAATTTCCAACGATAAATTTTTCAGCACATGTTTTGTTTTTCTGTTTTGATATTTGAATGAAACATTATTAAATGAAATAGCACCACGTTTTACACGTAATGGTTTTGCATTTTCTTTATCAACAATATCTAATGGCAAAACCAATTCTTTGTATGCTTTCTTCGCCGCCGCTGTTTTATCTATAATATCTGGGAAACGGTTCAACAACATATCAATAGAGTTCATCACTTGTAAATAAACAGATATTGTAAATACGATTTCCGATACTGTGATTTGACCGTTTTGGTAAAGCACACAACACAACAGTATTGTTGCACCAAACAATAAATCCCACAAAAAGCCAGGAACTGCCCAAAAAAGACGCATTGTATAACGAGAATACATCTTGGTTGAAACCTGTTTTTCACGCGGTTCTTTTAAAATTTTACGTTCTTTATTTGCACCAGCAAATAATTTGACAATCGCATAGTTTGAAAAACTGTCTATCAGTTTACCGGTCAATGAACTGTTCGCACTTGATGCGTCTTCACTGGCCTTTTTAACACGACCACGCATGCGATACACATATATAATTCTGAAACATAAAGAAAAAACAAATAAATACGCAACCCATTTATTTATCGTTAATAACAAGATGCCATTAACCAGAATGACCATCAATCGTCCGACACAATACCATAATTCACCAATTCCCATATCAAAACCAGAATATATGTAGTTAATTTGCTGGTTTATGGATCCAGACATTTTATTAACCCAAAATGACATAGATTGATTGTGAGTATATGTCGTTAAAATCTCTGACATTTGATTGGATAAACGTGGCCAAAGATGCGATGAAATCGTGTCACGTATCAAAGAAATAGCCGTCATCGACATATTTAAAACAGTTAATAAAATTATTGTTGGCATTGCATATTGAATGAAAGACATTCCGTCCGGCACAGGATGTTCAAACAAAGCAACCACCCAACGCTGAAAATTTGGCCAAACGATACCACCACCAAACGATAACAGTACGATTATCATCCAGCACAATAACAAAAATTTGAAATTCTTAATGGCGTATTTCCAATAAAAACTCCATAAAGATTTTGGTAAATATGTTACATTTTGAAAAGTTTCTTTTGCCATGAATATATTCCCTCACTACTAACTAAACAAATCTTTGCACAACAAACATATCAAAATCAAGGGATTTATTTCACAATTTCATGGAAAATAGTGGCCGGCAATGTGCCACCTGTAATTTTGGAACCCATAGATTTATTATCATCGCGACCGACCCAAACACCCATCACATAATTTGGTGTTGCACCAACAAACCATGCGTCTCTGTTATCGTTACTGGTTCCTGTTTTTCCACCAAAAACATTTGAAGTATATGCGCGTTTACCGGTTCCCTTTGTAACAACTTCGTATAATAGCTCTTTCATATATTCCACAGTTTGCGGTTGCAATATTGTTATTTCTTCAGATGGATTTCGCGAATACACAATATGTCCACCTGCATCTGTGATTTTTATGATAGAATATGGATGAACAGATTTTCCATCATTCCAAATCACTGAATATATTGTAGTTAAATCCAGCAAACTCATTTCCGATGCGCCCAAAACTGTTGAATATTCGCGTTTTAAATTATTCCCAACCCCCAAACGCGCAGCCATTTGTAAAACAGAATCTATGCCATATTCTTTTGTTAATTTTAATGGTACCGAATTAACACTTTTTGCAAACGCAGTCGCCAAAGTTATTCCGCCATAATAACGTTCATCATAATTTTTCGGATTATAATCACCAATCGCGAATGGGGAATCATTAACATAGGATTCTGGTGTCATACCATTTTCCAATGCCACCAAATACACGACTGGTTTAAATGCAGACCCCGGCTGACGCAATGCCAGCGCACGATTAAATTGGCTGGTTTGGTAATCGTCACCACCGACCATAGACATAATTGCACCATCACGAGCAATAGCCACAATTGCGCCCTGGAAATCACCCACATTTGACACTAAGTTTTCTGTGGCGCGTTTTTGCAATTTTGTATCTAATGTAGTGTAAACATATAAATCCTGGTTTATTTCACCAATTCGCGATTCTATTTCTTCACGAACAAAATCAGTCCAATAACGATACATATTTTTATCTATTTTTTTATTAACCGCCTTTAATTGTTGGGCAGCCGCACGTGCTTCATCTAACGAAATGTATTTTTGTCGAACCATTTCAGCCAAAATAATTTTAGCACGTTTAATATTACGTTCAGGATTTTTAAGTGGACTGTATGTTGTTGGTGCCTTTAACATTGCTGCAATTTGCGCAGATTCAGCGACACTCATTTCATTTGCGCCATGGCCGAACAATAATGTTGATGCGGCGTCAATTCCACGCATTCCGCCGACCAACGATATTCTGTTCATATATAAATCAAGAATTTGATTTTTTGAAAATCTGTTTTCCAACCACATAGACAATATCAGTTCTTGAATTTTACGCGACATTTTCTTTTCACGCGAAAGGAATATATTCTTGGCAGTTTGTTGTGTTATTGTTGAACCACCGGCTGCCAATTTTCCATGAAATAAATTTACAAATATTGCACGCAAAGTCCCACGATATGAAACCGCACCATGTTCAAAAAATCGTTTATCTTCGATTGCGACAATTGCCTGCCATACATGTGGCGGTAATTTTTCAACAGATACTGGCATTCCCATAATACGACCATCGGAACGAATTTCGCGACCATTTCTGTCCAAAAACACAATAGCGGGTTCACGCGTTTCATGCAACATAGAATCCAGTGATGGCATTTGTAAAAACACAAATAATATATACAAACCCAAACACGCCACAGCGACCAGGAATAAATTCACAAAGAAAATCAACACACGTGTTTTAAACGAATAACGTTTTTCGTTGTTGCGTGTATTCCGTGTTTTTTGCAATATTCCCCCCTATTTTATAGCATTTTCAAAATCGTTTTCGTCCCAAATTGTTATACCCAGTTTTTGTGCATCTGTTAATTTAGAACCTGCGGCGGCACCTGCAATCACAATATCAGTTTTAGATGAAACACTGCCCTGGGGTTTGGCACCCATACGCTCCAAAATGGCTTTGGCTTCATCGCGTGTATATTTTGTCAGCGTTCCGGTTAACACAACGCGTTTCCCATTCAAAACACTGTTTTCTTCAATCACATTTTCAGGATTTTTTATATTTATGTATTGCAGTAAATTATCCAATGCAGCAACCGAATGTTCATCATGAAAGAACGAAACAATTTCATGTGCCATTACTTCACCGATACCATCTATTTCAATCAAACGATTTTCTGATGCATTGCGCAAAGAATCCAAAGATTTAAATTCACGTGCCAATATTTTCGCAGTCACTTCCCCAACATCAGGTATCCCGATGGCATAAATCACACGATGCAAATCAACATTACGTGCACGTTCAACAGATTCATTTAAATTAGAAACTGATTTTGCACCAAAACCATCCATTTCACGCATTTCATCGGCATGTTTTTCAATCAAAGTAAAAATATCAGCGGCAGATTTTATCCATTTAAGATTTGTAAACAATTCAATTTGTTTTGTGCCAAAACCATCGATATCAAATGCATGACGTGATACAAAATGTTCCAGTTCGCCACGAATTTGTGCCGGACACGACAATGAATTAACACATCTGCGCGCAACCGCACCAGATTCTTGGACCACGGCACCACCACATACCGGACAAACATCCGGGAAAACAAAAGGACGTGATTCAGGAAAACTTTCCGCCACTGCGACAATTTGCGG
>OMQP01000011.1 GCA_900313285.1 uncultured Pseudomonadota bacterium | reverse complement strand
GTCACTACGTTCCCTCAGCATGACATAGAGTTTTAGACGGATAAAAGTTTTTAAGAATTATTTGTTTTCTGGAATCGTTCCATCAAAAAAACACCGCCCATTTGAGCGGTGTTTTTTAAAACCATCCTTTTTTGTCAGATTTTATTCCGGCGAATTCATTTAACGCTTTCTTTTGTTTTTCACTTAATTTCTTTGGAATTGTTATTCCTATTTCTATATATAAATCACCGAATCCACCACGGCCATTTGGCATACCGTGTCCGCGAACACGTAATTTTTCACCAACCTGGGTTCCACTTGGGATTTTGACCGATAATTTTTTATCGTCAATCGTTTCAATTTCAATTTCACCACCCAATGCCAATGTTGGGAAATCAAGATCCGCATGCATTAACAAATCGTTTCCAATACGTTCAAATCGTTTATCCGGACGAACGTGAACATCAATGTAAAAATCACCTGGTTTGCCACCATTTGGGGCGGCTTCGCCCATGCCGGCCATGCGAAGACGTGCGCCATCCATAATGCCTGCAGGAATCTTTACATCCAATGTTCGTTGTTTATTAACTGTTCCGGTTCCATCGCATTGGGAACATTTTTTATCTATCTTTTTACCCAATCCATTACAGTCGGGACATGGGGTTTCAACCGCAAAAAATCCCTGGCGTGCATGAACGTAGCCGGTGCCACCACATGTTGGACATGTTTTTGCAGGTTTTCCATCCGCAGTTCCATTTCCATCACATTTATCGCATTTAACCGCACTGGTAAATTTTATTGTATGTGTTGTACCAAAATAGGCATCTTTTAAATCTATGACAATTTCATCCAGTAAATCGCGTCCGCGTTGTTGATGTGCTTCGCCACCACCAAATCCGGCACCGCCAAATCCAAAACCGCGCATGGCTTCACGCAGGATATCTTCCATTCCGCCCATGTCGCCACCGCCAAAATGGAACGAACCATTTCCAAATGGATTTCCACCAAAACCAGCGCCCGCACTGGCACCATTACCACCAGCAAACGCAGCATCACCGAATCGGTCATATGCAGCGCGTTTTTGTGGATCTTTCAATATATCGAAAGCATTATTGACTTCTTTGAATTTTTCTTCGGCACTTTTGTCGCCCGGATTTTTATCAGGGTGGTATTTCATAACCAATTTATGATATGCCTTTTTTATATCAGCATCGCTGGCGTCTTTCGCAACGCCCAAAACTTCGTATGGATTTTTGTTCATATTTTTACCTTACATAACTTTGTATGAAATATATAGGTATATTATATTAAAAATCAAGTATATAAAAATACTATTTTTTAGCGTTTTTTTACGGGTTATGAATAGTTTTGCTTGCAAAAAGGGCAAAATTTTTATAATAATAGCATGATAAATACAGGAAAGATGATGAATAAATACGATGCGTCAGATATAGAAGTTCTTGAAGGTTTGGAACCTGTTCGTTTGCGTCCAGGTATGTATATTGGTGGTACAGACGAAAAAGCATGGCACCATTTACCAGTTGAAATTATGGATAATTCAATCGACGAAGCGGTTGCCGGATTCGCAAAGAAAATAGTTGTAAATCTGATAGATTCTAAAACTATTGAAATAACAGATGATGGACGTGGTATTCCGGTTGATGAACATCCAAAATATCCGGGAAAATCTGCATTGGAAGTCATTTTAACAACTCTGCATTCTGGTGGTAAATTCAATAATAATGTTTATAAAACCAGTGGTGGTTTACATGGGGTTGGTTCTGCGGTTGTTAATGCTTTGTCTTCAAATATGGATGTGACTATTTCCAGGGACGGTTTCGAATGGAATCAAACTTTTTCACGTGGTAAAGTGACCAGTCCTATTACGAAAGGTGCACCAACCAAAGCACATGGGACAAAAATCAAATTCACTTTGGATGACCAAATATTTGGTGAAAATGCTGTATTTAAACCAATTAAAATTTATCGTATGGCACGTGCAAAATCGTTTTTGTCGCGAGGGGTAAAAATTGAATGGCATTGTAATCCTGCATTACTTACCGAAGATATGAACATTCCTGCGGAAAAAGTATTTTATTATCCAAACGGTGTTGCAGATTTTGTCGCGGAAAAAACAGATTCTAAACCACGTATCTTGCCAAAGATATTCAGTGGTTCAATCGATTTCCCTGATGATTGTGGTCGCGTTGAATGGGCTTTGACAGTATTAACTGATGAAAATGGTGCGGCATCTGACGATGGTTTCTTTGCTTCATATTGCAATACTATCGCAACAGTAGATGGTGGAACACACGAAGCAGGGTTCAAGGCCGCTATTACCAAAGGGTTAAAGGCATATGGTGAAAAGGTAAATAATAAAGCGGCGGCATCTATTATCAGTGAAGATGTTTTTGATTCTGTGGCTGCTATTGTTTCTGTGTTTTATAAAACACCACAATTCTTGGGACAAACAAAAGAAAAGTTATCTAATCCTGAAATTGCAAGATATACCGAAAATGCATTGCGTGATCCGTGGGAAATGTTTTTGGCGTCTGATCCAAAAACAGCGAATGCTTTGTTGGATTTTGTTATAAATTTGGCAAATGCACGTATCAAAACAAAACAGGTCAAAGATGTTGCACGTAAAACACCAACTAAACGAATTCGTATGCCTGCAAAATTGGCAGATTGTTCGAAACATGGTGTCGAAGGAACTGAATTATTTATTGTAGAGGGGGAATCTGCTGGTGGAACTGCAAAGCAGGCACGTGATCGTGCAACCCAGGCGATTATGCCTTTACGTGGAAAGGTTTTAAATGTTCTTTCTAATTCAGATGAACGTTTCAGCGCGAATCGTGAATTAAATGATTTGATAGATATTATCGGTGCTGGTACTGCAAAAGATTGGGATGACAGTAAACTTCGCTATGAAAAGATTATTGTTATGACCGATGCGGATGTTGACGGCAGTCATATCGCATCGCTGCTTATGGCGTTCTTTTATCAATACATGCCGCAACTTATTTATGGTGGGCATTTATATTTATCTTGTCCGCCACTTTATAAATTAACATGTGGAACCGAATCGATTTATGTTGATACAGATGAAGAATTAGAAGAATTAAAAAGTACAAAATACAAAAACAAGAAAATTGAAATATCCCGATTCAAAGGTTTGGGTGAAATGATGCCGAATCAGTTAAAAGAAACAACTATGTCGCCAAAGACACGTCGTTTGATTCGTGTTGATTTACCACCAAAGACAGAAGAAGGTCAAGAAGATACAGAAAAAACAAAAACATTAGTGTATGATTTGATGGGGAAAAAACCAGAATTCAGATTCAAATTTATTACCGAACATGCACAATTTGTAAAAGATTTATTTGTGTAATAAAAATTACAAACAAAAGAAAATCCGCCGTACAGGCGGATTTTTGTTTTTATATTTTTTGCTATTTTATTTTCTTTAATTTTTGTGCAAATGTAATTGTGTATTGTGTCGCACTCCATAATGATGCAACCAATGCAAAATACAAAAAGAATATTCCAACAGATGGTAATTTATCAAGCAAGAAAAATACAATTCTGCTGTTTGTTAATGGGGTTATAGATGAATAAACCGCTGCAAATAATAAAAATACAGTGATGGAAATCATTTGAAGTGTTGTTTTAATTTTACCCATTGAAAAACGTGCCTTTGGTACAGGCATTTCTATTTTTTGTGTTCCCAAAAACTCACGCAGACCACTGATATATAATTCACGTGCTATCATGATTATAATTGGAATAACGACCAATGGAATAGGTAACATCAGTGTTAACAAAATCAAAGCATTACATACCAGTAATTTGTCACCAATATGATCTAATACACCGCCCAATTTTGAACAGCAATTATATTTACGTGCCAGATATCCATCAAACCAATCAGATATTGCGCCCAAAGCAAACAATACAAGTGTTAACCATGCCATTTTAAACATGATTGTTGGTATGATAGCAAATGCAGCGACTATACGGAATATAGATAAAAAGTTAACAAATTTTTTCATGTTTTTCTCCTTTGTGGTTAAAATGATTATAACACTTCTGAATGAAAATATGCATATATTTTTTCAGCAGCGTTTTTACCAAGTCCTGGTACGTGTAATAAAGATTTTAAATCAGCGTCCATTATAGATTTTACAGAACCAAAATGTTGTAATAATTGTTTTTTGCGTTTTGGCCCAATGCCTTCAACAGAATCAAGAACAGATGCGGTTAATTGCTTTGCACGAACGCTTCTATGATATGTGATAACAAATCTGTGCGCTTCGTCACGAACAAGGCGCAAAAACAAGAATAAAGATGAATCTTTTGGTAACGTTCTGTTTTCTGAACCATCTAACATTATGAAATGTTCATCTCCGTTTCTGACTTCGCCCTTGGCAACACCAAATACAGGGATTCGTCCGTTTGATACTTTTGTTGCAATATTCCATTGTGCACGACCGCCATCTACGATGATTAAATCAAGTTCTGGAACATCTTTGATTGCGCGTGTCACAAATTCTTCCATCATCGCAATATCGTTTCCGGCACGTTTCATGTCATGTAATTTGAAATGACGATAGGATGATTTTATAAAACCATCATGACCAAATGCTATCATTGCGCCAACAGGATGTTTCCCAAATAAATGTGAATTATCGAATACACCAACACAGTTTATTTTTATACCCAATAATTTTTCAAGATCATTAACATTTTTATTCCATTGTAAATTCGGTATAGCCGACGGTTTCTGTCGTATACCACGATTTGTAGTGGTTGTTAATGCAGATATTTTATCACGTATAATTGCAGCGTTTTCATAATCTGTTTTGTCAGAAAAATCTTTCATTATTTTTGTTAAATCTGCAATTATAGGTTCACTGTCACCAGTTAAAATTCGCCGTGCAAGTTGAACGTTTTTATCATAATCTGTTTGTGGTAAACAACATGGTGCGCTGCAACGACCTATTTGATACAATAAACAAGGTCTGCTTCTGTTGTTCATAAATGTATCTGTACATGTTCTGAGTTTGCATACGCGTTGAATGGTTTTTATTGTGTCGTTTAATGCATACACAGAAGGATAAGGACCAAAAACATCTTTCTTTTGTGATATTTTGCCACGAAATTTTAATAAACGTGGAAATTCATGTTTTGTTAATGCCAACATAGGGTACATTTTCCCATCCGTTAACATAACGTTGTATTTAGGTTTTAATGTTTTTATTAGTTTTTGTTCAAGTAAAAGAGCGTCTTGTTCAGAAGGTGTTGTTTCCCATTCTACACGACTTACAAGTGTTCGCATTACTTGTTTATGATTTTCAAGTTTAGAAATATCAATATATTGTCGCAAGCGGTTCAACAAATTCTTTGCTTTTCCGACATACAAAAGATTTCCGTCACTATCATACATTTTGTATATTCCAGGTGACAGAGGTGCGTTTTCTATTAAATCTCTAAATTGAATATTCATAACAAATATGATATTATATAAATTAGAAAAATCAAAGAGGTATTAAAATGAGACAAGAATCTGGTCGTTCAATGATTGAAATGATAGGTGTTTTGGCGATAATGATGGCTTTGACAGCTACCGCTGTTGCAACATATAACTATGCGATGAATATGCAGAAACGCAGTACAGTTAATGAAAATGTGACAAATATTGTAACTGGGGTTCGTGAATTATTAAAAGGGTATGATGATTTCTCTAATATTGATAATTCAACAATTTTTGCAGCTATGTCCATGAGTAATAAAAATCCATATGGTGGTACATATGAATTGAGTGTCAATCCATCAAATACACGTCAGTTCATTGTGCGTATAAATGGTTTGTCTAAGGCTGACTGTGAAGCTTTAACTACAAAAGCATGGACCGATTCGGTTGGATATATTGCTTCTAATCACAAAGAAAGTGGTGCAACAGGTAATTGTATTGATGGTAATACAAACGTTGTTTCCATTACATATGGCGAACAATAAATGGCAGAATTTGTAACTATTTCAAATGTAGAAGACGGAACAAGGGTATTGCGTTGGTTTTTACGCTATTATCCTGGTATGCCACAAAGTGATTTTTATAAACTGTGTCGTGGCGGACAAATTCGTATAAATTCTTCACGTTGCAAAGGAACAGAAGTATTGTCAGCCGGGGACGTTATAAGAATTCCGCCAACACTGGCATCATACAAAAAAGTTTCTAAAAATGAAACAGGGGATAAATATTCTTTGTCTGATTTGGAAGCATTAAGAAAATGTATAGTTCATAATGATGCGGATATCGTTGTTTTTAATAAACCTGCGGGACTGGCAGTACAGGGTGGAACAGGAATAAAAAAATCTGTGGATAAAATGGCTGCTGCATTGTTCCCGTATGACAAAATATCCTTGGTTCATCGTATAGATAAAGAAACCAGTGGATTATTGGTGGTTGCAAAAAATCAAAAGGCAGCACAAGATTTATCAACACAATTTCAAAATAAAACTGCACATAAAGAATATTTGGCTTTGTTACAGGGAACTATCACTGAAAAATCTGGGATTATAGACAACTATGTTTCCAAAGGTCATGTGTATGAAGATTTTGCAAAAATTCCAAAAGATGTGGTTGCACAACGTGCTGTTACAGAATACCAAGTGTTGGGGGAAGCATCTGGATTGTTAACATGGGTTTTGTTTTCACCTAAAACAGGAAGAACGCACCAATTAAGATTGCACAGTGCTTTTTCGTTAAATGCACCAATAGTAGGTGATGATTTATATGGGCCAAGACATGGCAGTGTGTTAGATGGCGTGCTTGGTTCTGTTTTGACAACACAAAAATTATTTTTGTTTGCTTATAAAATCACGTTCAGACATCCTGGAACAGGTAAAATGGTAACAATGCAAGCGAATGTACCTGATTTTATGCAGGCGGTTATAAAATTTTTGGAATTTCAATTGCCATAGGGGACACGAATGTTTTTATATGCGTTTTATAAAAGACATATGTTGCTGTTAAGAGTTTTAGCATTGTTTTTTATGGGATTGTTAGTCGCTTTTGGTATTGCTTTATATCAGGTCAATTTAGAATCTTTACGTGGAAACATATTGTCTACTTTGCGTAACGCGACTAATATGCCAATAGAAATAGATGGCAAGATTGCGTGGCGCTTCTCACTGCGACCAGAAATAGAATTAAATAATATCCGTATACCAAATGCTGATTGGGCACAAAATAAAAATATGTTTACGGCTAAAAGAATAGATGTGCGTTTGGATTTATTGTCTTTATTTAAATCGAATCCTGCAATCCGTAATATCAAGGTATATGATGCAAAAATATTTATTGAAAAAAATGCAGATGATAAAACTTCTGTTGTTTTTAATAATTCACAAACAACAGAAAAACAGCCGAATACAGAAAAAACAGAAGTCGCAAAATATCCAGTGGATTTGTTGCCTTTTGGTGGGTTAGATATAGAAAATATTTCGGCGAATATTTATGGAAAACAATATAATTTAACAAGTTTTGGTATTCACAATTATATGCGACATAATAATCGTGAATATAGTGGTTGGGTTAAACCTTATGATACAAATTTTCCATTTGTAATACAATTTTCTGAATATAACAGTGAAAGAAAGGTTTATCCTGTGCGAATTGCTTTTGCTACGGGTGGTGAGGCATTGATTGCAGATATAGCATTGGAAGGCACTAGCAAAATGCCGATAGATTTTATCGTTCGTGGGGAAATACCAAATATAAAAAAATCTGGAAATTGGTTTAATTTAGACATTTTGCATATGCCAAAAATGAAAGTGAATATAGCCGGAGGAATAGGGCATAGGAAAATATCTTTACGAAAATCTTCTTTTTATCTGGGTGATTCTTCATTGGTCGTTTCTGGAACATATGATTGGTCAAAAAGTGTTCCTGTTTTAAAGGCAAAAATCACATCTGACAAAGTAGATATATATAAATCTTTTCCAGATTGGTTTGGCGTAGGTAAAGAATGGATTCATCCAAATAGAGATTTGAATGTTTTTCATGATATGCCAATGTTCGGGGACGTTTTGTATAATATGGATATAGAATTAGATGTGAATTGGAAACATTTTTTTGTTTATCATTCTCTGGACTTACCAAATATGGATGTCAAATTAAGGGTAAAAGATCATAATATTCATGTAGATGCATTAACAGGTATAGCAGATGGTAAAGTTAATGCTGTGATAGATGGTACTATAGATAAAAATGGTTTGTATGTTTTACGTGGTGCAGCAGTTGGCGAACACGTATATGTCGGTGAAATATTAAAAGAAATAGATGTTAATAATATTATTTCAGGTTTGCCTGTAAATATTGATTTATATGTTCAAGCGCACGGGACAAATTTATCTGAAATAATGCAAACAATGACAGGTCCAGTATTGGTTTATTCTGTGGATCGTGGTTTTGCACATTCTGATTTAGTTGAATATATGTATGGTGGTGATTTCCTAACAAATTTACGTCATAATGTGGAAGATTTATTAAGTGGCAGTAAACATGATTTGATTCAAATAGATTCTGCTGTTGTAAATGTAAAATTACGTGACGGTTTAATAGAAACACAAAATGGAGTTTCGGTTGAAACACATGTTATAAATTTACGTTTAGCGGGCAGTTTGGATTTAGGTAAAGAAACAATACAAATGTCTTTGGCTTCTGTGCCTGTGCGTGGGTTAAAATTATCTTTGTCGGGTAATCTTGTTAATGCTATGCAAATATCAGGTAATTTAGCAGAACCAGATTTTAAGATTAGTGGGGTTGCCGTCGCAGGCAAGGTTGGTTCGGCTGTGGGTATAGGTTTATTGTTAGCACCATTAACGGGCGGTTTAAGTTTGGCTGGTGCTGTGGCTGGATTATTAGCAGGAGATATGTTGGAAAGTTGGTTGGCGGATGAACATCCGTACAGAACAGCAATGGAAAAAGGGGCACCCAAAAAGCAGGGCGATCCAGATTGGATGGATAAATCTGTCCAGGAATTATCACACAGTTTATTTAAGAACAAGGAAGAGTAAAAATGTTTAATTGGTTAGATTTGGTTCAAGTTTTAGTTATAGTAATAGTCATATATGCATTTTATGTTAGTTTCATAAAAAATACTTCTTCTGAAAAATTGGTGCGTGGATTATTTGGCCTGGGTCTATTATGGGCGTTCAGTTTTATTTTGCCTATGTTACATTTGTATTTATTGGGGCGTTTCTTGCATTGGATTGCGTTATTTTTATCTGTTGGTTTAATTGTAATTTTTCAACCAGAATTGCGAAAATTTTTAGCACTAATGGGTAATATTCGTGGATGGAAAAATATAATTTATGCATTTAAACAAGATGTAAAAAATACATCAGAATTACAAAAATCAGTTGAAGAAATTATCAAAGCCGTTGCATATATGTCGCAAAAACATACTGGGGCTTTAATTGTTTTCCCAGAAGATATCGATGATGGTGTTATAGAGAGATATGGAACAAAAATAGATGCGATTATATCAAGTGAACTGTTATTGACTATATTTTTCAATAAAACACCATTGCATGATGGGGCCGTTATCATAGCAGATAATAAAGTTAAATATGCTGGGGCGATATTGCCATTGTCACAAAGTCAATTACAGTGGAAATATGGAACACGTCACAGGGCTGCATTAGGAATGTCAGAACTGTCAAACGCTACTGTTTTGGTAGTATCTGAAGAAACCGGGGATATTTCTTTTGCAGAGAAAGGCAATATAAAAAAATATGATGATATAAAAAAAATTCGAAACAAAATTGAAAAGTTATTAAGCAAATAATCAACATAAAATAATTTTGTCAATTATATAAATATTTTCAAAATAATTAAGATTTGCTCTTGCACCGAATCGGTGTTTTTTGGTACACTTTAAACCAGGAAATTAATGAAATAAAAATCACAGGAGTAAATTATGGAATTTTCAGTGTTTCGTCAGGTTTTGATACGTGCGCTGGGGCATATGCAATCTATCGTTGAAAAACGCGCTACATTGCCTATATTGGTTAACGTTAAAATTGAAGTTGCAGATGATTTGATTTTGTCTGCTACGAATGTTGATTTAGAATTGGTTGAACATGTTGCAGCAGATATTACTTTGTCTGGTAAAACAACAGTACCAGTTCAAATGTTATACGATATTGTTCGTAAATTACCAGATGATGCCGAAATAAGTTTTAAACAGTCAGGTGATCAATTGGTTGTAACAAGTGGACGTGCAGTGTTCCATTTGCCAACATTGCCAGCGGAAAATTTCCCGGCAATGGCTGGTGGAAATTTAAGCACAAAATTCCAAATGACAACTGGTGATTTGGCTCATTTGATAAACCAAACAAAATTTGCAATTCCTACAGATGATGTTCGTTATCATCTTGGTGGTATATATTTCCATATATCTGAAGATACTGGTAAATTGACTGCTGTTGCAACAGATGCACAAAGAATGGCATTGTGTGCAATCAAAGCACCTGCTGGAACAAACGGAATGCCATCTGTTATTATCCCAAGACGCGTTATCGGTGAATTATCAAAATTATTAGAAGATGCAAATGTTGATGATGTTTTGGTTGAATTGTCTGATACCAAGGCGCGCTTTACGGTTGGTGCTGCAACATTAACAAGTAAATTGGTTGATGCACAGTATCCAAATTACCGTGTTGTTATTCCAAAGGGTAATGACAAAATTGCGATTTTGGATCGTAAACAATTTGTTAACGCTGTTGATTTGGTATCTGTCGCCAGTGTTGATAAAACAAAATCTGTTCAATTGGCATTTTCAATGAACAAATTGGTTATCAGTGCATCAAGTCCAGATGCAGGTACTGCAACACAAGAATTAGATGTCGAATATAATGGCGACGCAACATTTAATATTAATTTTAATGTTAAATTCTTATTGGATGTAGCAGGGCAAGTAGAAGGTGAAAAATTCCAAATTGAAATGCAGGAATCTTTATCTCCAACTATTATTAAATCTACTGAAAAGAACACAGATTCATTGTTTGTGTTGATGCCTATGCGGATGTAAAAAATATGAAATAAAAAATCCGCCAGATTGGCGGATTTTTTGTCGCTGAACAAAAAGGATTTGTATATGTTTATTCAAGATATTACACCAGGGAAAGAACCACCAAAGAAAATGAATGCTATTATAGAAATACCTGAAAATGGTGTTGTGAAATATGAAATCAACAAAGAAACAGGAATGTTGAAGGTTGATCGTGTATTGCATACACCAATGGCATATCCTGCGAATTACGGATATTTCCCTGGAACATTGGGTGATGATGGAGATCCGCTTGATTGTGTTGTTGTATGTAATGCGCCACTGATGCCGGGTGTTTTAATTGAAGTGCGTCCCATAGGTGTTTTGATTATGGAAGATCAGGCAGGCGGTGATGAAAAAATAATATGTGTTCCGTTGGATAGAATAGACCCGTATTATAACAGCACTAATTATATAGAAGAATTACCTGGAATTTTGCGTTCAAAAATAGAATATTTTTTCCAGCATTATAAAGATTTACAACCAAATTCATGGTCCAAGGTTATTGGTTGGGGGGACAGAGCCGCTGCAGATAAATGCATAATGGAATCTATAGACAGATATTGGAAACATAAACGCGAATCGCAATAAAATGTTGCGAAGGGCAAAACTTTGTTATATTCTTATTTCCGTTAAAAACGAACCAAGGGGTAAATAAATGGCATCTTATATTGCAAATGATATGCGTGTGGGTTGGGTTATTTCTCACAACGGCAAACGTTATTCAGTCACATCTATTACGAAAGTAAAACCAGGTAAAGGCGGTGCTTTTGTTCAGGCGGATTTGCGTGATATTGATTCAGGAAACAAAGGTGGCGACCGTTGGCGCGCAGAAGATAAAGTCGAAAAATTAATGGTTGAAGATTTGGAATGTCAATATTTGTATTCAGATGGAACAGATGCGTTCTTTATGAATTTGTCAGATTATGAACAATTCACAATGCCAAATGATTCTTTGGGTGAACAAATGAAATTCTTGGCACCTGAAATGTTGGTAAAGGCAAACTTTGTCGAAGGACATCCTGTTTCTATTACTTTGCCAAAAACAGTTGTTGCAACAGTTGAAGAAACAGAACCTGCATTAAAAGGTCAAACAGCAACCAGCAGCGGTGGTAAACCTGCAATACTTGATAACGGTGTTCGTGTTCAGGTTCCAACGTTCATCGAACAAGGTGAAAAAATTGTTGTTAATACTGAAACACTTGAATATGTTGAAAGAGCAAAATAATAATTGTAATAAAAAACACATAAACTAATAAAACCGCCGTACAGGCGGTTTTATTAGTTTTTAAATTTTATATCCAGAACCCATAATATTTTGTATTTCGTTGATACAATTTTTTGTCATCTCGTTTTTTGCATTGCATAAATAATCACGTGGGTTGAAATCAGATTTTTTTGTGTATAAAAATTCACGAACAGCAGATGTAAATGCCAGACGTGAATCGGATTCAACGTTTACTTTCGCAACATGTAATGAAATAGCTTTTCGAATTTGTGCAGGTGGTATTCCAAAGGCATTTTTTATATCACCACCAAATTTGTTTATGTTTTTGATGTATTTTTGCGGAATGTTTGATGCGCCATGTAAAACAAGAGGAATATTTGGTATGTTATCTGCGATTTGTTTTAATATATCGAATCGCAAAGTTTCTTTGTTTGTTTTTCTTTTATATGCACCATGTGATGTTCCTATTGCAATTGCCAGCAAATCGGTTTTTGTTTGTTTTACAAAATCTTTTACTAAATTCGGGTCGGTGTAAATTGGGTTGGTTGATTTTGTGTTTTTGTCTTCTTTACCGGACAAAACACCAAGTTCTGTTTCAACAGAAACACCAAATTTATGTGCGTAATCTGAAACGCGACGTGATATTTTTATGTTTTCGTCCAAACTGAGTGTGCTGCCATCGAACATAACGGATGAAAATCCTAAATTGATGGCATGTTTACAAATTTCAAAACTGTGTCCGTGATCAAGATGCAGGGCAATTTGATTTTTTTTATATGTTGCACCGTGTATCATTCCCATTAACAGTTTGTCGCCCATGTATTCAAGTGCTGTTTCAGAAACAGCCAAAATAACAGGACTTTGTGTTATATTTGCTGCGTCTAAGATTGCTGATAAAGTTTCAAGATTATAAAAATTGAAAGCTGGTACAGCATATCCGCCACGCATTGCACGTGCTAATAATGTTTTTGTTGTTGCGAGTTTAAAATCAGAATAGTGCATATGGTTTTTCCTTTGTTTTTTTATTATATCACAAAATGCTGTATTGTTTCATGTTTTATATAAAACTTGACAATTGTGGGATTTGTGTCACAATTTAAGTAACGAATCGGGAAGCCGAGAGAGGCGCATAAAAGAATAAGGAAAACAAATGAAAAAAGTAATTTTATCCGTATTAGGTTTATCGTTGGTGGCTGGATGTTCTGGTTATGATTATTATAAAACAGACGTTCGTTATCGTCAGAAAGGCAGAGATTGTGTATATTACTACAACGAAAACGGCAAAAAATTCAATCAAGAAATTCGTTCTTTGAAAGATGCTAAACAAATTGTTTATCGTGATACAAAATGCGAAGATTTGTATATGGATGATACTTTTGGTTATGCTGAACGCAATGACAGAAAAGCAATTGTTCCTGTGTTTACAACTGAAAAACCAGTAAAAAAATGTGGTTGCAATAAATGTGGGAAAAAACAAGTTTTGAAAAATAAATACATTGTTGTCCCTGCATACGAAGGATAATCAGTTTCAGATTGAAAAGCGTCACATAATTTTGTGACGCTTTTTTATTTGTATATCTGTGTTTTTTGTGATAAAATATATGAAAAGAAAAGGAGTTCTTATATGAAAAAAATTATGAATAAAATCAATTTTGCTGTAATTGCAATGATGGTATCTGTTCCTGCATTTGCTGATCCAATGTGTGATTTGATTGGCCGTATGAAAGGGGTTTTCGGATTGCTTAGAACATTGGCTTTCGTTGGTGCTGGTTTTTATATTGCCGGATGGGCATGGGATTACATCAAGAATGCTGGTGGCGATAAAGGTTTTTCAGTGGAAGATGTAAAGAAAAAAGGTATCGGTTTGTTGGTTGGTTTTACATTGTTCTTTATCATCGGTTTGGTTTTATCTTTCTTGCTTTCTGCAACCGGTCAAACAACACTTGGTTGTGCAGAAATTACAGGTCAATGGTAAAAAAAGTATATATTTAAATAAAAAACCGTCCAGTGTGGACGGTTTTTTATAATGATAAAGTATAATTTTCCTGCCAGAATTTAATTCGTGCATCGCGCATTTTTTCAATTCGTCTGTATGAGTTTTTTTCTAATAATTGTTCTTCTGGTTTTGAACCGTATCTTATAAAGTTTGCACGTGCAAAGGCGGCCTTGGATGCAGCGTATTCTTTAATTTCTTCGACGCTGACAATGGTTCTGTCACAGAAATGCAAAATGATTTCTTGTAATATACCGTTTATATAAACCAATGTTCGTGGTTTCATATAATCTATTGGGGATGTTTTTATATTATATCTGTCGCGTAATTCATCCATGTTCTGTACGGAATACAGTTTGCACCACATGTATGCCCACACTTCTGCAAAAGAATTTCTTTCTGAATTTTGTGCGCGATTTATGATTGCTGACAGAATGTTGCTTGAAGAAGCTATTTGGTCGCGTATGCGTTCAAATTCAATTTCATGTGCGGCCAATGTCAATTCTGCAACGTTTTTATTTGGAAACAGAAAATATGCTTGTTCAAATTCTGCGCCTTGGATTTTGCGGAATAAATGTTCGCAGGCAACACGTGTTAATTGCTGATTTTTTCTATTCTTAACTGTTTTGAAAAAGTTTGTGTCTTTGATATACATGTTATATGTTTCTTTTATGTTTAATACATGTACTGGCTGTTTAGTCAATTTATGAAATTCAGGTATGTGATCAAGCACGTTGTTGTTTATTTTTTGGATTGTGCCGGCAGAAATAGGGGAATTCATATCAAAAAAATTTGGATATAAAATAGCTAAATCTGACAATTTCCAATAGCAGGATTTTTCTTCTGTTTGAAAAAGATCTGTGTTTTGAAAGCATCTTTGAGTCAACGATTGGTAGATGACTTCATTGTCGGATGGATAAACCTTTGGATTCATATTTTTAATCCTTTTTAGATTCGTCTGTATTTGCCAAAGAAAAAAGCACAGAAGAAATTAAAGATTGATAGGGGACATGTTGCGCGTCTGCCAATTCTTTGATTCTTTCAAGTATTTGATGTGGAATTCGCATATTTATAACGCAATCGGATTTGTTAAATGCGCGATATGCAGCATATTCCCGTAGCAAAGATTCGATATTCATTACGAATAATTGTTGCATTACATTTGGCATTGACAATCTCCTATACATCAGTGATTACAAGTGACTATATCATTGTATTTACATTTGTCAATACATTTATGTATACGTCTGTAATGGCGGAAATATAGGCATTTGTGTTGATGTATGTATAGGTGTTAAATTTTTGATTTTTTATATTTGTATGTTAGAATCTGTTGTGACTATTATATATATGTATAAAAGGAAAGGATTTTTTATGCGTAAATTTTTATGTTTTTTGATAACAGTATTTTCATGTTTTGTTATCTCGAATGCTCGTGCAGAATTGCATGTTGATGTGGTTGCTGGTGGTGTTGATCCAATCGCAATCGCTGTTCAAAAATTTGAAGTTAAAGGCAAGGTTTCCAATTCTGATGCGAAAATGTTACGTGAAGTTGTCGAAAATGATTTAAAGAGAACGGGTTTGTTTCGAATAGTTAACCATGATGCTTTTCCTGAATATGTAAAAATGAATGAAATGCCTAATTTTAAAAGTTGGTTGGCGATAAAAACACAGGCATTGGTCCAGGCCAGTATCCAAAACGAAGGCAAGGATAATTATAAATTGGAATTTTACTTGTGGGATGTTAATGGACATGAACAGATAGAGGCACAAAGTTTGATAGCGTCTAAAAAATCTATACGTCGTTTAGCGCATATTATGGCTGATGCTATTTACGAACGTTTGACTGGCGAAATAGGTTATTTTGATACGCAAATAGTGTTTATTGCAGAAACAGGGTCTGTGACAAATCGTGTTAAACGTATGGCGATAATGGATCAGGATGGATATGGTATGCGTTATTTATCTGATAAAAATACCTTTGTTATGTCACCACATTTTTCGCCGAATATGTCGACTGTTGTATTTTTGTCATATCGTAATGATGATCCTATGGTTTGGGCTTTGGATTTAGATACGGGCGATCAAACAAAATTGGGTAATTTTGGTGGTATGAGTTTTGCTCCACGTTTCTCACCAGATGGAAATAAAGTTGCATTATCTTTGGTTAAAAACGGTGTTACGAATATATATGAATATGACATTGCGTCAAAATCATTGCGTCAATTGACTTTCGGAAAACATATAGACACCAGTCCTTCTTATTCACCTGATGGTCGTTATATGGCGTTTAATTCAGATTCATCAGGTTCACAACAGATACACGTTTTGAATTTGAATACGGGTAAACAAAAACGTATTACATTTGGAGCAGGGCGTTATGCGACGCCTGCGTGGTCACCAGATGGGCAATTCATTGCTTTTACAAAAATGGCAGATGATACTTTTTATATCGGTATCATGAACCCAGAAGGCAGACACGAGAAGATATTAGCTGGTGGTTGGTATATGGAAGCACCATCTTGGGCACCTGGATCACGCAGAGTTGTTTATTATGAAACAGAACGCACAGAAGATGGTGAAGAACGCGTTAGCCATATTCGCAGTGTTGATATTACTGGACAAAACATTTATGACATTGATTTGCCAGATAATTTGAACGGTACAGAACCAACATGGTCGCCAAAATTGCCATAATGAAAAAATTATATGTTTTTATTTCTGGAATTTTGTTGTGTGGAAATGCTTTTTCCACACCGGTCCAGGTTAAGCGTATTGTTGACGGTGATACTTTTATTGCAAATGTTTTATTGGCAGATGGTATAGAAATTATGTCCGTCAGTGTTCGGTTGCGTAATGTAGATACACCGGAATTACATGGTGAATGTGATTATGAAATTACACGTGCTGAATATGCTAAACAAAGATTAGCTGAATTAATACCGACCGGTTCTGTGATAGAAATTAAAAATATAAAAAATGATAAATATCCGGGTCGCATAGATGCGAATGTGTATGATTCTGCAAACAGAGATGTTGGGTCCGTTTTGATTCATGAACAAGTTGGCCGTCCATATTCAGGTGGCAAACGTGAATCATGGTGTAAATAATTTTTAACAACTGTGTTTATTTATTGCCTGAGAGATTTCAGCAAGAGTAGCCGACGAAGGTAATTCTTGTTCAAAATAAATGTTTGCGGT